>JBAVRC010001013.1:0-2104 GCA_049694615.1 Thermosynechococcaceae cyanobacterium
TCAAGGGTCCTAAGGTGGTCCTTGGCGATTTGCGCAAACAGATCGCGTCGCCAGGCAGCCCTCTTGCCCAGCGCTATAAACCCCACGTGGGCCTCCCGTTGACAGGTCAGTTCAAAGCTCGCAGTCAAGAGCAGCGAACCATCATGATCCCGATCGCATATGAGACTGCCTCTGGGCTAAAGCCGGGCATTTGGGCCGAACGCTTGGTGGACACCCTGGCGCATTTTGGCATCACAACGGGGTGGGCATTCCAGACCTCCGACGGTGACCAGATGCACATGTCCGAGTTCGAGGACAACTTCTACGATCTCCTCCTACGGATTCAGCAGATCGACCCGTCCCTCTTCACGGAGGGTACCGAGATCCTAGAAGACTTCCAGCTCTCTCGGTCCCATCGACGAGGCGCAACTACCCGCGCCACAGCAGCGGGAGTCCTCGGCACCGACATAGACTGGATAAATCGCTGGAACATTGGAGCAGATCAGAATGCGTCGGGTCCAATGCGAGTGCTTTATTCCGATCGAGTTCAACTCATCGATGTTTTCCTCCGCTTTTCAGCGGCGCTGTGAGAAGAAGAAAGACGAGAGATCGCCCTTTGCGGGGGCAGTTCTCTCTTGTTTGTGACCGGTACGTCACCCTCCGGGACGGTGGTGGGGAAGGCCGAAGCGGATATACATTCGGTCGGGGCTTGTTTCATTTCAGAACGCAACGAGCGGACTGCGAGCAGTTTACATCCTTTCGGGGTCGGCCTCCGGAACGTCCACTATCCGGGACGTCCGCTTGGCTTATGCGGTGGGGCCTGCTCGGTGCGAGTATTTCGCGAGCGTTAAGGGCCCCATCCAGAAACCGAACTAGGGTGCTGACGTGACGTACCGATGCTCACCAGCCACTATTCTATTGGTTGGTTGTTTTATCGAATCAGGGGCTACTCTGTAGCCGGAATCCAAGCCAAACACTCTACCACCCCCCATTTTACTGCGATCCCATGCACATAGTTCACAAGTCGATGGAGCCTGAGTTGCGCAGCTGTCCGCGCGGATTATGACTCCACCTGACGTGTATTGTTTTCATGTTGCAGCGGCGCCGATTCGAACTTTCGATTGGCGCCGCCGCCTTTCCTATAAAACCCCATTAATGTTCCTGCGCTGTCGTTGTCGTTCCGTTCCAATGCTGCCTGAGTTGCCTACTATTGCCCAATGGCTAAGGTGGCACCGAGGAAAGCTAGGGAATCTGATCGGAAGCGACGTGCAGGAAAGCGAGCCCAGAATGGGAGACGCGAACATCACGGGGAGCGTTGGAAAGTTTGGATCCCAGATATCAAGGAGGCTTCAGACTTCTTGCAGCGCCTCTGAGGAGTAGCGCTTTTCGGTGGACATATTTGCCCAGCAAATTTGCGGTGACTTTAGCGAGGGTCTTTTCCCTGCTGAAAGTTACAAAGAGGTTGCGACGCGAGTCACACAATTTTACCATCGAACGCAGGAGGTTCTCGCAAAAGCCTTTGGAAATCCAACTTGCTTGCGTGCTTTGGTATTGTCAGGTCTTTGGTTTACTTTGTTTTTCTCTTTTTGCAGGTCCCGCAGTTGAAAAGTGGGGGGTGACGATGGCGTCGTGGTTAACAAGTGCGAAGAAAGCCCCGCCGGCTGGGGTCAGCACCACCTTTCAAGGTGATGTCGATCCTCAGTTCCCGGCGAACTTCTTCGCGTCGCTCAACCAAGGCAACGATGACGAAGCCCTGGGCTTTATGAGGGCGGAGGCAATGTTGCCTGATGGTCGAACGCCGAGTCCGCGGGTTGAAGGGTTTATCCGAACTGGTGAGTGGGATGCAAGGGTGAAAGTGCCTTTGGTGTGGGTGAGCAGTGATGCCTGTGGAGGACGAGTTGGAGAGACGGCGGGCCGAGCCTGCATTCTGCCGAGTAGCACGTGCACAGTTCAGTCCCATCAGAAAAGCCCGCACAAGTTCATCGCCGGCTGGTACATCTCCCATGGAGGCAAGGTGGGCCACGTACTTACAGAGCCCTTCCTTCCGCGGGAAGGCGGTCCAATTAACTCGAGGGGCGCGAGTCGTTTGACGGATGCTGAGAACAAGTTTACCCTGTCGGTTGGC
>JBAVRC010001014.1:0-3550 GCA_049694615.1 Thermosynechococcaceae cyanobacterium
GGGTTTCAACCCCTCAACCCCTATCACTGGGATCTAGGCGATCGCCAATTGGTCGAAATTCCCGTCTCGACCATGCCCCTAGTGAAAATTCCGATTCACTTCAGCTATGTGTTGTACCTGTGCGGCTTCTCGCGATCGCTGGGGCTGTTGTATTTTCGTTTGGCGTTAGCCCTGTGTCGGCTGACGGGAACCCAACCCTCGTTGCTGTTGCATCCCCTGGATTTTTTAGGGTGCGAAGATGTGCCAGCGTTGGCCTTTTTTCCGGGAATGAATCAACCCAGTTCCCAAAAACTGGCCACGTTGGCGCAAGCCATTGACCTCCTGTCCCGACAGTTTACGGTGGTCTCCATGCAGGAGCACGCCCAACGGATTATGTCCGCGCAGCGGATTCCCCATCTCGACCCGGCACAGCGCAATTGGGCCTCTCTTCCGGTGTCGCCTTCATGAGTCGCTCCCGTAAACAATGGGTTTCCCTGGCCCTAGGCACAGCAGTGACCGTTGTGCTGCTGGCTTGGGTGTTGCAGGGGGTGTCTTGGGGCGCAGTTTGGCAGACCTTGGGGCGATCGCACGGCGAATGGTTTGCGGTGGGCTGGGTGGCTTACTTGGGGTGTATTGGGATGCGGGCTTGGCGGTGGGGCAATATTTTGCAGGCGCAGGGCTATCGCAGTACGTTTCGGACACGGTTGACAGCTAATTTTATTGGTTTTGGGACCAGTAGTGTATTGCCGTCTTACCTGGGAGAATTGATCCGAGCGAGCGTGTTGTATCGGAAGTCAGGAGTGCCGTTGGAAGCCACCTTGGGCAGCATTGTGGCGGAGCGGATGCTGGATATTTTGGCGGTGCTGTTTTTTTTAGGGTTGCCATTAGCGCTACATGTGGTTCCAGCGTTTCCGGAATTGAACACGGTTGCGGTAGTGGGGCTGTGGCTTTTGTTGATGATCGGGTGGGTGTTGTGCATTGGGGCGTCCAGGGATCCGAAGTCAACGGCTCAACGGGTAATTTGGATCTTGAACCGATTGAAGTTGTCTCGATTTTGCGCCGGGGCACAAACCAGTATGGTTCATTTTTTGCAAGGGTTGGGCGCATTAGGTCGGCCCCAACGGTGCTTCATTTTATTTCTGGAAACTTTAGGGGCTTGGCTGCTAAATGGTGTGACGTATTGGACGGGACTCATGGCGTTTCAGGAACATGGGCCAGGTTTTTTGGGTGCGCTGTTTATTCAAAGCGGTTCGGCCTTGGCGATCGCCCTTCCGTCTACCCCAGGTTATATTGGCCCATTTGAAGCGAGTTTACGGGTTTTGTTGGGCCTATATAGAATTCCGGCTGATGTTGTTCTGAGCTATGCGTTGGCGTTGCGGTTGATAATGTATGTTACGATTCCTATTATTGCGGGGCTTCTAATTCTAAGATTAGGATTAGAACATAAATTCACAGGGATAATAAATCCTCAGAAAACCCCTTCAAAATATTAGTTGATACACAATTTAAACAAATAAATACTTATACTTTTGATAAAAATTAAATTTTTCTAGATCTTTTTCTTATCCTGCAGAGCGATTTACATGTTGACTGATTTGCAATTTCAGAATTTCAAATCCTGGGGAAAAACAGGTAATATTCGCATGGCTCCTCTCACAGCTTTTTTCGGCACTAATAGCTCCGGCAAGACCTCTATTCTGCAATTCTTATTGATGTTGAAATAGACCGTAGAGTCGAGCGATCAGCAGCGTATTTTGCACACTGGAGATGAGCAAGCTTATGTTGATTTAGGAACCCATTTCGATATTGCCCACAAACACGAAATTCCTAAATCAGTTGACTTTACACTGAATTGGAAGCTGCCAAAGGCATTAAAAATAAGTGATCCAGAGTCTAGTAAAAGCCTCAATCTATTTACAATCAACGATCTCGGATTTCAAGCTAATAATAACTAATATTAAATCACTAATACTTAGCAGAATTCACTTGAAATCATCGTTGTTTCTTGAAAAAACTTTACCTTGGAAGATCCGCGCCCATTGGCGATGTATTAGATTTGTGCATGAAATTGACGAGTTCCCCTGGTTTGAAAATCTGGCGGTAATCTTCTGGAATGCGACCGGGATCTCGATTCTCATTAGTTGGCAATCTGGTGAAGATATACTGACACTCTACTCCTCTTAGGTTAGTTGTAGATGTTATCTCCACATCTTGAATATAAGCCCCTGTCAGACAAGCACCAAATAAATCTGCTTTATCTAGCTGGGTTTTCACTAGCTTGGCTCTTGATAAATCCGTCTGTCGCAAATTAGCCTCGGTGAGATTAGTTCCGATAAAACTGGCGTCGGCTAAATGCGATTGCTGTAGATTGATTCCTTGTAAGTTCAGATTATCAAAGTTTTGATCCTGACCGATTCCCGTAATGACTAGCTGCTGTACTTGAGGAAATTGGAGGTAGCTATTTCCGACACAAGCAAGGTAGAGTTTTTGTGCATGAAACCATCTAGTTCTGGTTAAATTGGTATCTCTAAAATCGGCATTTTTGAGAGTTGCTTCGGTGAAATTGGCGTCGGTTAAGTTAGCGCCTCGAAAGCTTGTACCACCTTGAGCCATAAAGGTAATAGCTAAATCGCGGATAGCGGTAAATTTCTTGTCCTTAACTAAGGCTCTCCAACCAATATAAGTTCCTAATAGGAGAATTGAGGTAGCTAAAATAGTTCCGACTACAACCGATATCAGGAAAGACCATAACTTTAAATTCAGGGCAGGTAGCCAAGGTATGGCAGATAAGGACACAAACACAGCACCCATAATTAGAGGCATTGTTCCCAATAAAGTCCAGACTATCGCAATAGTTCTATTATCTGCTTCCGCCCAGGTTAAATTCACAGTAACCGCGATGGTGATAATCGTTGCCCAAGCAATAATCGCAGTCAAAATTGAACCTTCAGCGATTGCAATAGCCAAAGTCCAAGTGGAGTCGAGAAAAGACGAAGCCCTAACTAAAACGAAAAAAATAGCGATCCCGGCAGGTACAATTAAACTGCCAATTAATGCTCCAGATAAAGAAATTTTTCCAGAAAGTATTGACGGAAAATAAGCAACTACAGCAATCATCAAAGTTAAGGGTATTATCCACCAAGATACTTGGGCTAAAACCGGATTGAAAATCAGAATGACAACTGTAACTAGGGAAATAAGTACGGCAAAGATATAAAATTTAGCTGAAATCTTCGACCATCTATTGACCCGATTTCCAATTAAAATTAACCCCAAATCTAAAACTGTAGCAATTAAGGCCAAGGCTACAATTACGGTGACTGTGACAGGAGGTTGTCCCATCAAGAATGTTGCCACTAAAATCAACGTTACAGCTACCCCTGCTAACGCCATCCAGCTACTCATAATTCGACCTGTCATCGATCGAGTCAAGACCAAAGCAGAAACTAAAGCAATTGCAACAGAAGTAATAGGGAGAATAATATTCGACGTATTGCTATCAACCCAGCTCCAAGCTGCTTGCAAGGGGATGAACAAATTTGCAGCGAATAAAAATGCTGCAAACAAAGCT
>JBAVRC010001015.1:0-3663 GCA_049694615.1 Thermosynechococcaceae cyanobacterium
CCCCAATCTATTGGTTCAACAGTATCCGAGGGGCGGGAAGGCACTCCGGGGTCCGTTCAGTCGGTTTCAACCGAGGGATACGGTGGCCTGGTTCCAAGGACGCGGGGTGTCGCTGAAAACGGAAGCAGACGGACGGATGTTTCCGGTGACGGACGATTCGACAACGATTGCGGATTGTCTGGTGCAATCGGCGCAGCGGGCTGGGGTACAGGTGCTCACGGGTGTATCGGTTACGGCGATCGCCCGAAACGAGGCTGATCCAGCCAACCCAACGTTTACGATTCAGCTCAAAGAAAACCGGCAGATGGTTTGCGATCGCATTTTGTTGGCAACGGGTAGTCATCCGTCGGGCTATCGATTGGCGACGGACTTAGGGCATACCCTCATTCCGCCTGTTCCTTCGTTGTTTACCGTTAAGGTAACTGACTCACGCCTTCAGGATTTGGGCGGGGTATCGGTCCCAACGGTGCAAGTCAAACTACTGACGGAAGGCCACAAAACGTTGGAACAAAGCGGTCCGCTGTTAATCACCCATTGGGGATTGAGCGGACCTGCCATTTTGAAATTGTCAGCCTGGGGCGCACGCCTGCTCCATGAAACCCGCTACCGAGGAACGCTACGGATTAACTGGGTCCCTCAGTTTTCGACAGATGCTCTGCGGAGGTTGCTGATGGAGGCTAAGGCGACCTACCCGAAGCGGGCGATTAGTAACTACAATCCTGTTGCGTTGCCACAACGGCTTTGGCAGCGGCTCACGGCAGCGACTGGGATTGATACAGGGCTGCGTTGGGCAGACTGTCCGAAACAGGCGCTGAATCGGCTTTTGTTGGAACTCCAGCAAGGTGAGTTTGCAATTCAGGGGAAAGGGGTTTTTAAGGAAGAATTTGTCACCTGCGGCGGAATTCCGTTGACTGAGGTGAATTTTAAGACGATGGAAAGTCGTTGTTGTCCGGGGCTTTATTTTGCGGGCGAGATTTTGGATATTGATGGGGTAACGGGCGGGTTTAATTTCCAAAATGCCTGGAGTACTGGTTGGATCGCTGGGCAGGCGATGGCGAATTGAACCGAGATTCAGAACAAACTGAGGATGGGCGATCGCCCTTATACCAGATCAAGACAAGATGGGCGATTACCTTACAGACACTAAATTGCTTTGCCAGCAAGAGCTTTGTGGGTTACAAAGGGAAGATCTCAACACAAATCCAAGGCTCCACTGGTCCGCGTGATTGAACAGGCTCGCTTTTCCAGCCTTCTCTTATCCCTGACTGGAGTTTAGACTAAACCGGACAAAAAAGGGCAGTCGATGCGCTGCATTGACTGCCAGTGATGAACGATGAGAAAGAGTAAACCTACCCATCGTCATCCCTATGATATTCGCCAAACTCCAGGAATTTCGGCAAGCAGTCCATCCCCTACTCGGACGAGCCAAAGATGCCCTATTTGATCTGATGGATGCAGTATTGACCACAGGGCACATCAGTTCCTTTGTGATGTTGTCGCTGTCCCCGGTGTTTCGACGCCAGTGGCCGAGCTTGTATGAAGCGCTCGAAGATGGTCGCCCCCAACGAAACAAGTTGATGAGACTGTATATTGAGCACATCCCCACCGTTCAACAGCCGATTTTGGCAGGGGACCATACCCACTACCCACGCCCGGAAGCCAAAACCCTCAAAGATCGGACCTATGAGCATCAACCCACCCCCATTCGGGGGAATAAACCGATCACGATTGGCCAGGGCTACAGCACGATTGCCTGGGTACCGGACACTGAAGGAAGCTGGGCATTGCCGTTGCGCCATGAACGCATCACCAGCTTTGAAAGCCCGATCAGCAAAGCGGTATTCCAACTCAAACAGGTGACGCGCCACCTCACCGTGCGTCCGATTGTCCTGTACGACAGCGAGTATGGCAACAGCAAATTTGCCCAACAAACCGCAGCCATTGCCGCCGATATTGTGGTGCGCTTACGGTCAAACATTTGCTTGTGGGGGGCACCTCCCGTCTACAGTGGAACAGGACGCCCCCGTGTCCACGGCGACAAATTTAAGCTCAACGACCCCACAACTTGGCCTGCACCCGCCGAGATGTTGCAGCTCGAAGACCCCACTCTCGGAACGGTCACGGTCAAACTCTGGCATGGGCTACATTTCCGTAAATCCCCTCAACGCTCCATGAGCATCGTGTCCATAGACTGTCACTCTCGGTCTGGACACTCCCGTATAAGGCCCCTTTGGGTCGCGTGGATGGGTGACACTCCCCCGGCGCTGAGCCAACTGTGGTCCCTGTATTTGCGACGCGGAACCATTGATCATTGGTATCGTTTTGCCAAGCAACGCTTGCATTGGACCGTCCCCAACTTGAGTACCCCACAACAAGCCGAGCGGTGGAGTGATTTGATGCCCCTACTCACTTGGCAATTATGGCTTGCTCGTGACCAGATGCAAGATAACCCCCTGCCCTGGCAGAAGACCCAAACAAAGTTGACCCCTGGGCGTGTTGCCCAAGGGTTTGCCGCAGTTTTAACCCAGTTGGGCACGCCAGCCGTGCCACCAAAACCCCGTGGAAAGTCCCCTGGTTGGCCAATGGGGACCCCGCGTTCTCCCAAGCCTAGGTTCCCAGTCGTGCGAAAGAGGGTCTCCAAACCTAAATTGGATCCCAAAGAGGCTCCAAAGGTCGCCGCTTAGGTCTGCTTTAGGTCGATTTTGGATCCCTGCTCAGCGTTGATTCATGCTTGAGCTGATTTCGTATGCCTATTCTGGCTTTAACCGATTTAGTCTAAACTCCAGTACATCGCTAGCGACCTATTGAGTTTGTAAACTGCGATACTTTAGTGAGCCAATACAGAGTAGGGGTTGCAATTTTTTTTTTGCCCTTAAAATATAATAAGGCGGGGCATGGAAAGCTACGTAAGTTCAAGAAGGAGTGTTCCTCCAAACATAACGTTGTCCGAAGCTAAAATTATTGCAATGCAAGGGTATTTAAAATTATCACTACCTATTTTCAGAACTATCCAATAAAGTATTGTGAGGTAAATTCTATCCTCAGGAGGGTAAGGTTTTTTGCCGAAACATCATGCACAAAAAGGTTTTAAGCTTTTTGGCATTAGGAAGCAATAGGTAATAGACCCGTTGGGAAATAGGGGATAATAGCAAGCAGTCTCATAGCGGCCTGCCAATGCTGAAACTCAAACAGATTCTCAACCAAGATCGCCTGACTCAAGCCATAGCTGGACTGAGCCTCAAAGAATTCGAAGAACTATTGCATAAGCTTACCAGCAAACTCTACGGAAGCCTTCGGAGAAAATAAACCTTCTCTGATATGTTGCTCAAGGTTGCCTTGCGAAACATATCAGAGAAGCTGTTTGGTGCCTTGCTATACTGCAAATACTATGCAATCTTCGATTTACTAAACATATTGTTTAACTTTGATCGCTATTGCGTCCGTGGATGTATGAATAAGCTGCTAGTTTTAGAAATGGTATTAGGCTATAAAAAGGTACAGCCAGAGCTCAAGCTGTGGAGCGTAGAAGAGTTTCTGGAACTATCAAGCTATGTAGCAATCCCAGAGAATATGCAAGTTTTCATATTCCACCTATCTCTAAAACATTTTTCCGTCAAGAGTTTTTAGTATTTTGTACAAATGATTTAGGAGTGCCGTAGTTCT
>JBAVRC010001016.1:0-4008 GCA_049694615.1 Thermosynechococcaceae cyanobacterium
GCTCCACCCCAACCAGCGATCGCGCAACAGCAGCAATCCGCCGTAGACGCCCAAAAACACCACCGATGTATCCCAACGGCCCACCCGTTGGAGTACGACACCACCCGCTCCGGCAAACAACAAGGCATACCAACCCAGGTCTCCCCATTGTCCCGGCGATACCCAAGCATCTTGTCCCAGGCAAAGG
Organism: Thermosynechococcaceae cyanobacterium; assembly: GCA_049694615.1. Lineage (GTDB taxonomy): Bacteria > Cyanobacteriota > Cyanobacteriia > Thermosynechococcales > Thermosynechococcaceae > JAAURS01. Next base: position 188 of record JBAVRC010001016.1, read on the forward strand.
GCCGCAATAATCCCTGCATTGGCTGGGTTATAGATGTGTTTGCCCTGGATGCGCAGGGTAAACTTGCTCAGGATAGCAACAGTGGCAGCAAAGGCCATGGTGTACCAATGGTCCGTACGTAGTAATAAACTCAAGCTCAAGCCAGTAATCAAGGCGCTTCGGAGGACGCTCCATCCCGCAAGCGGGTTTTCGGGAGTCGTGGCGTCAGGACGGATTGCGATCGCCGAGGCCAGGGCTTGAACGGTCAAACAGGTCAAAATAGCCGTGCCAATCACAAGCGGTTGAAGGGTCCAGTCTTTGGCGATGACCCCCAGGGCTAAAAATAAACTCAAAAAGCAAATCTGATAATCTCTTGCGTCGCGGAACATGACAGGTGTCCAAAGCAATGGCCAAAGCCCTTGGGTGAAAGGACTGCGATTCCACCTTAGCGGAGGAGCGTCGGCTAGAATTTCGGGTTACCAAAAGGGTTACCGAACCCGCAAATTGACTCACACCCATCCCTTCGGATCTCTTGGGCAGATATAATACAGCCCGAATCCTTTCGTTGCGAGACCTCCTATGGCGTTGACCTGGCAACTCGTCAAACCCTACGAAGATATTCTGTACCACAAGAGCGACGGAATCGCCAAAATTACGATTAACCGCCCCCACAAGCGCAATGCGTTTCGTCCCAAAACGGTGTTTGAACTATACGATGCCTTTGTCGATGCCCGGGAGGATACCTCCATTGGTGTGGTTTTACTGACCGGGGCTGGACCCCATACCGATGGGAAATATGCCTTTTGTTCCGGTGGCGATCAAAGTATCCGGGGAGAAGCGGGCTATGTGGGCGAAGACGGGGTGCCGCGTTTAAATGTGCTGGATTTACAACGCTTAATCCGCACCCTTCCCAAAGTGGTGATTGCCCTAGTCGCGGGCTATGCGATCGGGGGTGGACAGGTGTTGCATTTGATTTGCGATTTGACGATTGCGGCGGAGAATGCTGTATTTGGGCAAACGGGACCGAAGGTGGGCAGTTTTGACGGCGGATTTGGGGCCAGTTATTTAGCGCGAATTGTCGGCCAGAAAAAGGCACGGGAAATTTGGTTTCTCTGTCGACAATATTCGGCCCAAGAGGCGTTGGAGATGGGACTGGTTAACACGGTGGTTCCGGTTGAGCAACTCGAAACAGAAGGGATTCAGTGGGCACAAGAAATCCTGCAAAAAAGTCCCTTAGCGATTCGCTGTTTAAAAGCCGCCTTTAATGCCGACTGCGATGGACAGGCTGGACTTCAGGAATTGGCTGGAAATGCCACGCTACTGTACTACATGGTGGCCGAAAGTGCGGAAGGAAAAAATGCCTTTCTCGAAAAACGCGACCCGGATTTTCGTCAGTTTCCCTGGTTGCCTTAAAACTAGCCTAAGCCATGATTAAGGGAGATGAAGTCAGTGTTTCGACTTGGAAGGGTTTTGGCATATCGATAAAATAGCCTTGCCCATAATGAACGCCAATGTTGCGGAGTTGCTCAAGAATTGTTTCGCTAGACACAAATTCGGCAATGGTTTGGATGTTCAATGCACAAGCCAAACGATGAATTGTTTCAACCATGATCAGCGACATGGGGTCTTCAATCATTTCTTTTACAAAGAATCCATCAATTTTGACATAGTCAACAGGCAAATTTTTGAGGTAAGCAAGCGATGACATGCCACACCCAAAGTCATCTAATGCAAAGCGACAGCCTAGATCTTTGAAACGTCGGATAAATTGAGCTGCTTGTTTAAGGTTTGTAACAGCAACGGTCTCAGTAATTTCAAAACACAATGCTGTGGGCGGAATTTCAAATTCGGCTAATTTTTTAAGTAGAAAGGGTGCAAAGTCATCATCGTTTAAGCTTGCTCCTGATAGATTAATGGCAAAGCAGAAGGCGTTGTTTGCCTGCTTGATCCGTTTTAGACGATTCGCACTATGCAGTTTTGAAAAAAAAGTGTTGATAATCCAACGATCCAGAGATGGCATCAGGTTGTAGCGTTCTGCAGCAGGCATGAAGACACCTGGGGCAATCAGTGCACCGTCTTCGCCAATCATGCGGACTAAAATTTCTTGGTGGTCGTTGGCAGCTCCATCGGATTGCAGGGAACGAATACCTTGGCAGAATAACTGAAACCGATTTTCGGTCAAGGCTTTGTCGATTTGGGCAACCCAATGAACGTTGCTGCGGTATTGGGCAATTTCGCAATCCTCACTTTCGTAAACGAAAATTTGGCTACCACCTCGATTTTTGGCCGCATAACAAGCGGTATCAGCTGCATTGAGAAGGGTGGCTATGCTGTTGCTATGGTGAGGCTGAATCGGTACTAATCCGAGACTTGCACCCAAAGTAAAGGTTTGATCATCCCAAATGAATCGGAAGCTGTGGATGGCTTGGCAAATTCGGTTGCCGATCGCAACGGCCTGATCGACAGAACAGTAGCTGAGCAACAGCGCAAATTCATCGCCTCCCAACCGAGCAACCGTATCGTTGTCGCGAACATGGTGCAGCAGGAGCGCACCGCATTGTCGCAGGAGTTCGTCTCCGGCCCTGTGACCGCAGGTATCGTTAACCAGTTTGAATCGATCCAGATCTATGAAGCACAAGCAATGAACGGCATCTTGGTTCTGAGCACTGGCTATAGCTTGGGTCAGACGAGCCTCAAATTCCCGCCGATTGGGTAATTGGGTTAGGGTGTCGTAACTGGCATGCCAAGCTAGCTTCCGAGCCACATCTCGCGGCTGGGTGACATCCCGAAACACCAACACAGATCCGACCGCCCGATGGTTTGTATTGAGAATGGGGGCTACGTTTCCGTCTACGGCAAGTAACTTGCTAGCACGAGTAGACAGCAGGGTTTGGCTCTCCGGGATAACGATTTTTCGCCCATTCAGAATTGCATCTTCAACCACAAAGTTTAGGGAAATGCGAGTTTCTTCATCCATAATCTGAAAAACCTCGCCAATGGACAAGCCGCGTGCTTCGGTCTCGTTCCAGCCTGTTAGTTTTTCAGCTAGGGGATTCAAGGTTTCGATACGCCCCTGCATATCGGTGACAATGACCCCCTCGGCCATCGCATTCAGGGTTGTTTGGGCTAAATCGCGCTGCCGTGCCAGCTCTTGGTTGGCGTTGAGCAACTCGGCTTCTACCTGTTGTCGCTGTTCAATTTCGGATTGCAATTTGCAATTTTGAAATTCCAAGGTTTGGGTAAGCTGATTTAATTGCAGGTGAATTTGAACTCTCGCTAGTAGTTCTTCTTGCTGAAATGGTTTGGCAATATAGTCAACTGCACCGACCGAAAGCCCCTTCACTTTGTTCTCCGTGTCCGCCAGCGCAGTCATAAAAATAACCGGGATATCCCGTGTGGCTTCGTCGGCTTTCAGCAAGCGGCACGTTTCATATCCATCCCGATCCGGTAACAACACATCGAGTAGAATCAAATGGGGATGGGCATATTTTGCCCGTCTTAATCCGCTGTCACTGTCTTGAGATACCAATACGGTAAAGCCAAAATTTTCTAGACAATTGACAATAACACTTAGGTTGGCAGCGTTATCTTCAATAGCCAGAATGTTAAAGTTATGGGGATCGAAGGAGATCATAGGTTGGCGGTTGATCTTGATTGAATTTTTTCTGCATCCAGATGGGTTTCGATGAGGGCTAACAAAGATTTCTCCTCAAAATCGGTAGCTAGAGTTTTTAACCGAGCGGCAAAAGCATGATATTGAGGATCGAGATCTGCCAAATAGTGGGCGCGATCGCAAATTTTCCGCATACTCCCCATCAGGGCTAGATCATATAGGATGACGA
>JBAVRC010001017.1:0-4899 GCA_049694615.1 Thermosynechococcaceae cyanobacterium
GCCATGGTCAGACCGGCTCGTTGCAGTTGTTCGTGGTATAGCTCTGCTTGCTCCTGCGGCCCTATCCAGACAATGGCCAGCCCCTCAAAGTGAACCTGATTCGTCAGATCCCAAGCCCGCTCTGGCGTCATGTGCGGAATGTAAGTCACCAAACATCGCGCCACATGCTCAAAGGTATTCACGTCATCGTTAAGGACAATCACCTTGTAGTTGGGATAGGGAACCCGTAGGGTTGTCCGGTCCTGTTCAACCTTGGGGGCGGTAATCGTAGCGGCTTGAACGATTGCCATAGCCATACTCAATTCCTTTGAAACAAATGGATCACACCGCTAACGTCCCCGGCGCGTAGCAGCCCGACGATAACGGTCGGTTAATCAACGAATGGGATCCAACAATTGTACCCGCTGCAATCACGGCGTTTGGTCCCAGCACTGCGCCCTCGCCAATATAACAAGGCCCCTCCAACTGAGCGCGATCATCCACCTTGGCCGAGCTTGAAATCCAGACCGACCCCTTGGTTTCAATGGCGTCTGTCTCGCAAAAACCAGGCATAGCCCCCGTCAGGATATCGATTTGCCCTTGGAGATATTTGGCAGGTGTGCCTAAATCAAGCCAGTAGCCTTCCCAGGTAAAGCCCATCACCCGTTTGTTTTGTGCCAACAGATCGGGGAAAACCCGTCGCTCAAAACTGAGGGGTTGGTTCGCAGGATACCCTTGAAACAAAGCCGGGTTCAAAATATAAGTTCCAGCGTTGACCGTATCAATCCCTAGACGAGCGGCTTCTTCCGGGGTGGGTTTTTCGCGAAAGGCCCGAATCGGTCTAGCTTGGGAGGGCCAAGTTGTGGCAATGCTTGGGGAATCTACCAATTCTACCAATCCGAACGCGGTTGGATCCTCAACCCGCGTCAAGGTTAGGGTCGCATCGGCTTGGGTCTCTAGATGGGTTTGAATCAGGGCCTTAAGGTCTAAATCGGTCAAAATATCGGCATTAAAGACGACTAACGGCTCTCCGGTGTAATAGGGTTCCGCCAGCTTCATCGCCCCTGCGGTATCGAGGGGTGTTTCTTCAATGACATAGCGAATCTGAACCCCAAAGTCGGTGCCGTCGCCAAAATAGGTTTGGATTTGCGCCGCCTGATATTGAATATTCATCAAAATATCAGTCACCCCCGCGTCCCGACAACGATTGACCATCCAAGTGAGAAAAGGACGGTCCAAAAGGGGCAACATAGGTTTGGGGCTGCGATAGGTCAGTGGAGCCAACCGGGTCCCTTTCCCGCCCGCAATAATGACAGCTTGCATAGGTTTTGCTCAAGTTCTTGAATAAAAGGCTTGTCGTCATACTTGAATTGTGTAGAATCATAGCGTTGCTGTACAGGGGGCTGTCAAAGTAGTACATTCATCCCCAACTCATTCCAACCATCGGTAAAGTGGAGTCACAGTGATCAGAAGCGTTAATTCGTCAGCCGGACGATCTTCGGGTTCTCAAGGTCGGGTCAAACCGTCGGAATCCAGTTCGCGCTCATCGGTCGGATCTGCGGCAACGACCCTGCCGCTTCGCTCGGGGCCCTGGCGCTGGGTTGGATGGTCCTTTGCCTTTGCTGGAGTGATCACGGTATCGGCTAGTTTAGGGGCAACCCTAGCCTTATTAGGGCCTTTTCAACTGTCTCTACAACCGGGTCTTCCCCAATCGATCGATCTCGGCAACTTCTTTAAAACAGGGTTCCAATACGGTGTTTCTCGTCCAGTCAATATTTTGGTCATGGGGATTGATCAAGGCATGGACACCCCTGAGTCTGAAAAAACTGCCGATGTGCTGGGGAGCCGCAGCGACACCATGTTGTTGGTGCGCCTCAACCCAGAGACTCGCAAGGTCAGTCTGCTGACGATCCCCCGCGATACCCAAGTTAATATTCCTGGCATTGGCGTCTCTAAAATTAATGCCGCCAACTGGAAAGGCGGTCCTGACATGGCTGCCGCTGTCGTCAGTCAAACCCTCAATGGCGTTCCAGTGGATCGATATGCCCGCATCAGCACCCTAGCCTTTAAGGATTTGGTCGATGTAGCGGGCGGCGTTGAAGTCTTCGTGCCCCGAGCCATGAAATATGATGACCACACTCAAAATCTACATATTGATCTCAAGCCGGGTCTGCAAACCCTCAATGGCCAGCAAGCCGAGGGGTTTGTGCGTTTCCGACATGACGATTTAGGGGATATCGGTCGCACCCAGCGGCAGCAGATGCTGCTCAAAGCCCTACAGAAAAAGTTCCAAAACCCCTTAATGCTGGCCCGTTTGCCCCAGATTTTCGCGGTCTTGCAAAAGCACATCGATAGCAATTTAAGTTTGGGCGAAATGCTGGCGCTGGTGCAGTTCGGCATGCAAATTAAACCCGATCAACTGCAAATGGTGATGCTGCCGGGACGGTTTAGCACCCCCGATGAGTTTGAACTCAGCTATTGGCTGATGGATCCGACGGCCATGAGTCGGGTGATGAAAACCTATTTTGAGGTCGATCCGGTCGTCGCCGATGCCTTTACCTCATCTGGCGAAGGAACGGACGTTGCCTCTGCCGACTTTGCCAATGTCAACATTGTGATCCAAAATGCATCGGGTGAGCCGGACAGCGGCAACCAAATGGCCGACTATTTGCAGCAAAAAGGGTTTTTCAATGTTTCGGTGGATAATGATTGGCCGCAAACCCTAGCTACGACTCAGATTGTGCCGCAATGGGGCAACTTAGAGGCCGCAGACCATTTAAAACAAACCCTTGAAAGCAGTGAAGTCACCGCTGACTCCACAGGGGATCTCCGTTCGGATATTACGATCCGGGTCGGGAGCGATTGGGCGCGCCATCATACGCCTCCAGGATCTGCACCTTAAATTTAAAGTTTTATGTCCTTATGAGAAAGAACCTGTCACAATAGAAAGGACCGAATCCGCAATCGGTTATGGTGGAAAAACCCTAGCCGTATCGGTGCCTTGGGTACTGGAGACGCACAAGACATGTTGCAACTGCTTTATATCATCGCGTTCGCTACTTTGGCCGTGTTGGCGATCAGCAACTTGATTCGCAGTTTACTTTCTCTAGGGGTAGAGTCCCAACGCAGTTATGCGCCGCGATCGCCCTTAGATCGGACCCAAGGGCGAGATCTGCGTTCAACCCACCCTGAACTGTTAGATGAGCGCGGTCAAGTGATTAATGAACCGTTGTTGGTGATGCGGTCCATGACGGTGGAAGATGCCAGAGAGCAACTGGATGCGCTCTATCGCAATTCACCCGGAGCCAGCGAAGAAGGTTGAGGGTCGGTCTCGGCTGATGACGATCCCAGAGGATGCCAACCCTGAAATCAACGCCAAGACAGGGCGATCGCCTTGGCGTAACGGATTTGAACAAGTCCAAAGCGCTGCCAAAGGGTTGGCACAGTCTCTGGTGAGTGGCAAACAATGGCTGAGCCAATGGTTTCAGGTGAGCGATGCTGAGTTGCAGCGCTTACTGGAGCAGGTGCGCCAAAATTTACCCACCACGGAAGTGCTTTTGGTTGGCAAGGCACAAACGGGTAAAAGCTCGGTCATTCGTGCGCTGACGGGTGCTTCAGCCGATATGATCGGTCAAGGGTTTCGTCCCCATACTCGCCACACGCAACGCTATGGATACCCCACAGAAGACCTACCCCTACTCAACTTTATCGACACCGTGGGGTTGGGGGAAGCCCTCCAAGATCCGCAAGCTGTGACCGCAGAACTGAATGGAATTTTGAGTTCTGGCTCGTCGGATGGGTTGCAGGCTGCCCAAATTTTGCTGGTCACGGTTAAAATTACTGATTTTGCCACCGATTCGCTCCATCGACTCTTACAAGATCTGCGGCGCACCCATCCACAAGTACCTTGTTTGTTGGCCATCACCTGCCTGCACGATCTCTATCCGGGTTCAGCGGTCGATCACCCCAGCTATCCCCCCCATTACCCCGATGTAGAACGGGCTGCGGCGGCGATTTGGTCCCAGTTTCAGGATGTCTGCGATCGCCACATTTTAGTCGACTTCACCCTAGAAGAAGATGGATTCTCCCCCCTCTATTACGGGTTAGAACCCTTTGCGGAAGAACTGGCTGGACTGTTGCCCCATGCTGAAGCCCAAGTGCTGCACCAGCTTTTAGACCAGGCAGAGGTCGGTACCCAGATCGGCACCATTTATCGGGAGGCTGGACGGCGTTATATTGCACCCTTTGCCATTATGGCCGCCACCTTGGCGGCGGTTCCCCTGCCTTTTGCCACGATGCCTGTGTTAACGGCTTTACAAGTCAGTTTGGTGACGCTGTTGGGACGACTGTATGGCCAAACCCTATCTCCCTCTCAAGCGGGCGGTGTAGCCAGTGCCATTGCGGGCGGGTTCTTGGCCCAGACTATTGGTCGGGAACTGGTGAAGTTTATTCCCGGATTCGGTTCGGTGGTGGCGGCTTCTTGGGCGGGGGCTTATACCTGGGCACTGGGCGAGGGGGCCTGCGTCTATTTTGGCGATTTACTTGGGGGGAAAACGCCCGACCCGAAACAAATCCAGAAAACCATGCAAACCGCCTTCAAGGGCGCACAGGATCGATTTAAGGCATCGCTGCCGGGACAAAAACCGCCTGGAAAATGACAAAGACTTGTGTGTACACGGTAGGGTTTACGGGTATCGGGTCAGCTTTAGGTTTTTCGTTTGTCTTTGTGCAGAATATTAAATTGCGTTAATACTTTAGTAAGCGTCTGCTCATTCTATGGACCGTCTCACGCCCCTGTCTGGCTCGCAGTTCAATTTCAGCCCATTCATTCCCCCGCTATTTTTCTCAGCCCTGTTCGACGGAGACCGGATAGCTCCTTGAAGTTAATTGTTGCAGGTGAACCATGATCACGCTCTCACC
>JBAVRC010001018.1:0-2107 GCA_049694615.1 Thermosynechococcaceae cyanobacterium
GATTAAGACCGCCACAGTTAACAGATGGTGGTCTCCTAAACCCAAACCGGATGCTGACAAAACACGCGAGTTTATGGAGCTGGTCGTCAAGCTTGGGTATGCCGATCACAACGGCATGTCTGGGAAAGGCTACCAGATCAAAATAAAAACTAGTGGTGCAAATGGTGCAAAACCTTCAGAACTAGTGGTGCAAAGGGACTCTACCGAAGACACCCGTGGTGCAAAATGTGGTGCAAGCGTGGTGCAAAATGGTGCAAAACCTTCACCTAATAATCAAGACAGCATTTTGCACCCGATGGTGCAAAACCACGCCGATGGTGCAACCCCTCAAGTTTTGCACCACATTGATGGTGCAAATGCACCACATTTTGCACCACATCAGGAATACCCAGAACACCCACAGGACAAGGGGTTTGATGAGTTTTACACCATTTGCACCACGGATCTAGAGAATAAAAAAATCGAAGTGGGCGATCTCGTCCGGCTGCTAGCTGAGATTGAAACCAGTCAGATGCTGCCAATCGGTCATAAAGGTGTGGTGCAAAAAATCACCGATGGCGGCTATCTTGTGGAATTCGACGGCATCCCCAAGCCCCTCACAGTCCTAGTGGGTGAGGTTGAACCATGCGAGGATGCCCAGGGATACCCAAGCGATAAACTGACGCCATCTAATCCAAGGGATGCGATCGCACTCAATGACGGACGCTTGGATGCGAACCTCAACAGATTGGACTTAAACCATCGACCATCGGTAGATATTCCCGAATGGCAACCGAGCACCGCCCTCAAGCCCTATACGTCTCTAAGCAAGCTGTTCATCGACATCGAGACAACAGGTCTTGACCAGGTGCGCGATCGCGTCATCATGATCGGCTTGATGGATGAATCTGGGAACCGAACAATCCTGACGGACCCCAGCGAACGCGCCTTAATGAAGGGGTTGATGGATTTCCTGAGAACCCATAAGCCCGACTGTCTAATTGGTCATAACCTGTTCGCGTTTGACCTTCCATTCCTGATGACAAGGTGCCAACGCTTGGGCATAACTCAACCTTTCAGGCAAGGCAGAAAGACACGGGTTATCACAGCCTCATCCATGAATGGGAAGCCCCTCGAATTCACCCCGGTTTATTGGTCTGGCGTTGATATCATCGACACGTTCCAACAGATCGCTATCTGGGACAAGCAAGCGGCCAAATTGACCAGCTACGGACTCAAGCCCTCAGTCATTGCCTTGGGACTGAGGGATGAAAAACGCCTAGAACTCAGCAATGCTGAAATTCAACAATGTTGGCAGTCTGGCGATATTTCTACTATTCAGCAATACCTCGAATTCGACCTTGATGACACTCAGTTACTGGCTGATTTTCTGTTACCTGTTGTTTATTACCAGATTGCCTATGTGCCGGGTTTAGCATTTCAGGAACTGGCGATCGCATCTCCAGCATTGAAAGCGCAAAAGATACATCAAGCCTTACTGCCAGACATCGAACCCGATGCAGACGACCCGCTGAAATATGAAGGCGGAAAAGTCGAATTACTGAAGCCCGGATTGCATCACAACGTTGCCAAAATCGACGTGTCTAGCCTGTACCCCAGTGTCATGCTCAGGTATGGGGTTTGTTCCAGAAAAGATCCCGAACATCGGTTCTTAGGTGTCATGGCCTACATGACCCAGGAACGCCTAAGGCTCAAGGAACAGGCCAAACAAGGCGATAAATCGGCATCGTTTCAAGAGAAAGCCATCAAGATTCTGATAAATGGTTCCTATGGGTTTCTGGGCACAGGCGGGTACACCTTCAATGACTATGAAGCTGCTGCATTGGTAACAGCCTATGGTCGTAAAATACTAAACCTGATGATGGAGGTTGTCTCATCCTGTGATGCGACGGTCATTGAAGTAGACACCGATGGCGTTTTCTTCTCTCACGATGAGCCACAAGCAGTCTATGACTTGGTTCAAGAAGCTTTGCCTGAAGGTATCAACATTGAGCTAGAGCTTCAGAATTGCGGTCTGTATGTCCCAAAAGCAAAGTCCTATGTGATTGTGCATCCCAGCGGAAAGACCACGGTTAAGGGCTTGTTCAGAAAGCGCGATCGCTATCCT
>JBAVRC010001019.1:0-4248 GCA_049694615.1 Thermosynechococcaceae cyanobacterium
CGTTAGAAGATGCCTGAACGCTTCAAAAATGGACATGATAAACTCCCTCCATTTGTCGGTGAAGGTTGCGCTTGAGGCAAAAATATTCATCTCTCTGCAAGTACGATTCAATTCAAGCAGGGCGGGAACCTTCAGCCAAACGTCGGCGAATGAAACCACATCATTAAGGCCACGGCATTGCGCGTATGTTCCCCAAATGCAGTACGGAAAGCCGTTTTGATTTTTAGCTCGTCTTTAAGCAATACTTTCAAAGGATGAAGAATCGCGGCACCGTGGCCTCCTCCCAATGCCTTTGCGCTAGGAGAGCCAGCCGGCACGATCACCTTGTGCGCTAGAGACGGATCGGATTTAAGCAATTTGCATTCGAGAGGTACCCATCTAGCCTGGGGCGCAATCTTGGTTTCTGGATCTACCCAGGGATCCAAAAAAAGGTTCTGAGTCATTTGTCCGGGGTTATGTCGATTTCGAATATCTTTAGACATTACAAATCCCTCCCTTGCTGTAGCGGAAGTGCTTTGGGCGTGCGCTCCAAACATCTTATGAAGCACCTTCCCTCCTCAATTATACAAGTCTCTTGCTGAAGCAAATTGGGTTCGGAATCGAAGGAAGAATGCAAGGACGAAACCATGACTTCATTGCAAAAATGATTTATCCGCCCTGTTGTACCTTTATCGGTGGTTCTGAGGGTTGTGCTGCAAAAAATCTGACATTCTGGTTTGATAATCCAGCCACCCCCCGCAAGCATCGCAATACTTACTCCGAAAAAGAATACTACTCAGCATTCTAAGCAATTTGACCCCTTAGCTCTGTCACTTTTAATTTCTTAACTTTTCGTTACAGCCAGATTCTTAAAGAATGAGGAGATTTGAAGATACAATCACAGTGTAGAGGTATCCTCTTAGGTATTTAAACGGGGTAAATGGGTTTTCGATAAAAGCCTTATCGATTAGTGTACGAACTCGTCGCGAACCGAACAGTAAAACCTTTTCCTATGCGTTTCACCCACGCCCCTGAGTCCAAACTATTTGTGAACCAATAGCGTAACCTCGCAAGAGCAAGAGTTTTAAAAATGAATACATATAGACCGTTATCCGCAAATGAAGAGAAGTCTATAGATACCACTGAACTTCTAAAGCGCTACGCAGCAGGTGAAAGAGACTTTAAGGGAATATCTTTGTCCGGCACTGACCTGAGCGGGGCTTGTTTGAGTGGTATCGACTTGAGTAGAGCAGAGCTTAGCGGCGCTAACCTGGCTCATGCCACATTGAGAACAGCAAACTTCAGTGAAGCAAACTTGACAGGAGCAAACCTATCTCATGCCAACTTGTGCGGAGCATTTTTAAGTGGTGCCGATCTAAGTCATGCAATTCTCACTGCCGCAAAATTTAATGAATCTGATCTAAGTGGGGCATCGCTTATCAATGCCGACTTGAGTCAAGCACTTCTGCACCTCACCTGTCTATCGGAAGCCAACTTGCAAGGGGCAAATCTAACCGGAGCCAGTATGTGTGGCGCAAGGTTATGGAAGGCTAATTTATGTGAAGCCAATTTGAAGGGGGCAGATCTCTGCGATGCCAATTTATGTGAAGCCAACCTTTGCGGAGCAAATATGGAGTTGACTGATTCAAGCGAAGCGGTATTAACAGGGACAATCATGCCCCATGGCGACGCTCACGATTAGGGTTGGAAACCGATTCGATTAAGGACAAGACGGCAGCGATCGCCCATCCGCAGTCCCTGCTTCTTCACAACTATCGCCAGGGGGTACACAGCGATGACAACCCTTTCATCCCGCAATCTCAAAGAGGAGCCAATGATTCTTCAAGGGCAGACCCAACGTGTATCTCCGAAAGAAATACGCTCCCGGATTGTGATCATGGGGGCAGCTGGTCGGGACTTTCACAATTTTAATTTGGTCTACCGAGACAATCCCAAGATTGAGGTGGTAGCCTTTACTGCCGCCCAGATTGGTGGCATTAGCGATCGTCGCTATCCTACTAGCTTAGCTGGCTCCCTATACCCCGATGGAATTGAGATTTTCGATGAGTCTGAACTGGAGTCTCTCTGTCGAGAACATCGGATTAATCAGGTTGTATTTGCCTATAGCGATGTCCCCCATGCCCAGGTCATGCACCTAGCTTCAAAAGTCTTGGCAACGGGCGCGGATTTTCTGATGCTAGGACCAGAGCGCACCATGATAAAGGCTTCGGTGCCAGTCATTGCTATCTCTGCTGTGCGGACAGGCTGCGGGAAGTCTCAAGTCACCCGCTGGCTATCGAAATTGCTGCGGCAAAAGGGTTTACGCATTGCTGTGATCCGCCATCCCATGCCCTATGGCGATCTGGAGCGGCAGAGGGTACAGCGATTCGCGACCAGAGCAGATCTGGATACAGCGAATTGCACTCTGGAAGAGCGTGAGGAATATGAACCGCACTTGGCCGTGGGGAACGTCGTCTTTGCAGGGGTGGACTATGCAGATATCGCGATTCAGGCGGCCATCGAAGCTGACTTGATTCTCTGGGACGGCGGTAATAATGATTTTCCCTTCCTGCACCCCGATCTCCACATTGTCTTGGTTGACCCCCTGCGGCCAGGACATGAAACGACCCATCACCCTGGTGAGGCGGTGCTACGGATGGCGGATGTCGTGGTGGTGGCAAAGGTAGATGCGGCGGCAACAGCAGATGTCCAACGAGTGATTGAGACAGTTCAGTCGATAAATCCCAGAGCCAAGCTGGTGCGGGGCGCTTCCCCTATCACCCTGGAGCATCCTGAACTCGTCAAAGGTCAAAGGGTCTTAGTGATCGAAGATGGCCCCACCACCACCCATGGCGGAATGCCCTACGGAGCTGGATACGTAGCGGCAACTCGTGCTCGGGCGGGAACGATCATCGATCCCAGAACCTTTGCGGTGCCTGAAATAGCAACCATCTATACGCAGTATCCACACATTGCGAGAATACTTCCTGCGATGGGCTACTCTGCGGCCCAATTAGAGGGACTGCGGCAAACCATTAACCGTACCGATGCGGATGTGATCGTCTCTGGAACTCCAATCGATCTGGCAGCGCTGATGGATGTAAATAAACCTATCCTAAGAGCCCGCTACGAATTTGCCGAACTGGAAAAGCCTTCTTTATCGGACGTAATTGAGCAGTTTTGGAAACGGGTCGAACGGGTCGTGCCATGCTCGTCGTAATCGCCCTGGGCGGGAATGCTCTGTTGAAGCGAGGGCAACCGATGGAAGCGGATGTGCAGCTAAGCAATATCGGGGTAGCGGCAACAGCGATCGCCCAAGTCGCAAAAACGAACCAGGTCGTGGTAACTCATGGTAATGGGCCGCAGGTGGGACTGTTGGCGCTGCAAGCGGCGGCTTATCAGGCGGTGCATCTCTATCCCCTGGATGTGCTTAACGCTGAAACCGAAGGTATGATTGGCTACCTAATCGAACAACAGCTGCGCAATCGACTTCCAGACCGAGAGGTGGTCACACTTTTGACGCAAGTGGAAGTGTCTGTGGACGATCCAGCGTTTACCCACCCAACAAAGCCAATTGGCCCACTCTATGTTCAGGCGGAAGCTGAACGACTGGTTTCAGAAAGGGGTTGGGCGATCGCTCCCGACGGGGATGCATTCCGTCGTGTGGTAGCATCGCCTGAACCTCTCCGTATCCTGGAGTTACCCACCATCCAACTGCTGGTTCAAGCAGATGCACTGGTCATTTGTGCTGGAGGCGGTGGGATTCCGGTGGCGATCGCCCCAAGCAGTGGGATTCGTGGGGTGGAAGCGGTAATTGATAAGGATCTGGCAGCAGCCCTGTTGGCGATCGCCCTTAACGCGGATGCACTCTTGCTACTGACAGACGTTGATGCAGTTTACCTTGACTGGGCTTCATCGAAGCGAAAATCGCTGCGAGAGGCAACCTCCCAAAAGCTTCGCAGGAATGCCTTTGCACCAGGATCCATGGGGCCGAAGGTAGAAGCAGCATGTCGTTTTGTGGAGGCGACGAATAAAGTTGCTGGCATCGGTCGGCTAGAAGATGCTGCAGCTATTCTGGCAGGTCAAGCAGGCACGATTGTACATCGATGATTTATTGCAAGGGATATACCCTACATTCGGCAGGTTGAAGGTTCCCAAAAATATTTTTCACGAAGCGTCAATGATCACGGCGATCCGTCCAAGTTTGATTCTCAACTAGAACCCTCTATTGAGAATAACCCTACATCTCAGTCAAAGTCCTCATTATTC
>JBAVRC010001020.1:0-1528 GCA_049694615.1 Thermosynechococcaceae cyanobacterium
CAGGTTGTCTCAGAGGCGTTGTCCCTTGACCCTGAATTGGCCCTGACCGAAGCCCCAGCTTCACATCTCGATCCGCTGACCGAATTGTTGGGTCAATCGGAAAGGGTTGAAGCCAGTCCTGCCCAAACAGACCCACTAGGCGCGTTATCCGTTGCGGCCAAAGTTGAGGAAACAACAGCCCAGCCTACGGCGGTAGCCCATGCCCCCGCAGGGCAAATGGAAGGAAGCGTCCGAGTCGACTTCCTGCGCTTGGAACGGCTCAATAACCTGGTGGGCGAACTGGTGACCCAAGAAAACGGTTCGCTCCTGCAAGCCCAGCAATTGCAGAGTCAGTTAAAAGTTCTGCAACAACGATTTGCCACCTTTGAACAGTTGAGCAAAACGTTGCAAACCTGGATGGATGAAAGCCTCAAGACCGGAATTGGCCGACCCAAAACCGAAGGGTGGACTGGGACATCGGCCCCACCCAAAACCCTAGAACTCGCATCTTTGGCTGAATTTGATCCCCTGCAAATGGACTCCTACAGCGTTTTGTACACCCTGATGCAAGACGCCCTAGAAGAAATCGCGCAAATGGGCGAGACCATGGGGGACATGACCCTGCTGACCCAGCAAGCCCAACAAAATCAACGTCGTAAACAACAAACCCTCAAACAAGTTCGGAACGACTTACTCTGGGCCCGGATGATGCCCATTGGCGACATTCTGCGTCGTTTTCCCCGGATGGTGCGAGATTTGGCGACCCAGCAGCACAAAAAAGTCGTCTTTAAGCAAACGGGAACCAACACGCTGGTCGATAAGGCCATTCTGGAGCGCCTGTACGACCCCTTGGTCCATCTAATTCGCAATGCCTTCGACCACGGTACCGAAACCCCAGAAGAACGACAAGCCAAGGGTAAACCGCCAGAAGCCACCATCGAAATCCGCGCCTACCATCGCGGGAACCAAACCTTTATTGAACTGCGCGACGATGGACGCGGCATCGATCCCGAAAAAGTTCGCGAATCAGCGGCGAGTCAAAAGGTACTCACCCCCCAAGCTGCTGCTGCTGCGACACCGGAGCAGTTGTATCAATGCCTGTTCGAGTCCAGCTTCTCCACCAAAGACGCCGTCAGCGAGTTGTCTGGGCGAGGGATGGGGTTATCGGCTGTGCAGATCCAGGTTCAGGCCCTCAAAGGGAAGATCTCGATCTATTCGCAATTGGGACAGGGGACCACCTTTACCATTTGCTTACCGCTGACCCTCACCATTGCCAAGCTGTTGGTGTTTAGCGTCGATACTTACTTCATGGCCATTCCCGTGGATACGCTTTTGGCGATTGTTTCGGCAGATCCAACAGAGATTTCGACTGTTCAGGGTCGGCAGTTTTACCGATATCAGGAACGCTTGGTTCCGCTATATCCGCCCTCTGCGTTTTCGCACCATTATCCCCTACCGAGAGGTTTGTCTGAGCGGCGTCCTGCTATCCCCATCGCCCAGGCCAACAAAATTCCTTTATTATTAATTGCCAATGGCGACGATATCCTTG
>JBAVRC010001021.1:0-2465 GCA_049694615.1 Thermosynechococcaceae cyanobacterium
CATCGATAGTCTGCCGCCGCCCACCTTTGACATTCAACCGCTGTACTTGGACTGGTCTGCCGCGACCCAGGACAATGTGAATACGTTGCCTCGATTGTGGGTGCGAGGGCTACTGTACTTGATGGTGGCCTTTGCGGCGATCGCCCTGCCCTGGGCTACCTTTTCCCAGATCGATGAGGTGGGGGTTGCCCAAGGCCAACTGGAACCGAAAGGCAAAACCATTCGCCTGGATGCGCCTGTGCAAGGCACGGTGGCTGCCATCCATGTCAAGGAAGGACAACCCGTGCAAAAGGGGCAACCCTTGATGGAACTCCAGTCCGACATCGTGAATGCGGATTTACAGCAAGCCCAGGTCAAGCTGGAAGGGTTGCTGAACCGCCAAACGCAACTGCTTGCCGTTAAAGCCGAACTTGAAAATAGCTTGAGTGCGATCCGTCTACAAATTCGTGCCCAAGGCGCAAGTCAACAAGCCACGATCGACAAGGCGATGAAGCAGCAAGCCTCCCTGGAAGACTCTTTAAGTCTCAGTCAAGGGTTGTTGGCAAAAGATCGCGAAAAAGTAGCGCAATTAAAAGATCTCGCAGCTCAGGGGGCTATCCCGCGATCGCAAGCCGATGATGCGGAGCGGGTGATGATTCAAAATAATCAACAACAGCAGAAAACCCAGACCGATATTGAACAGGCACAGGCAGAGGTACAAAAACAACAGCGCGAGTACCAACGGATTTTACAGGATGGAGAACTGAATATTGTCGATAAATTCAAACAAGTTAAGGAATTACAATCTCAAATGAGCGACACCGTTTCTGAAGCCGAACAAACACGCAAATTAATTCAGTCGCTCAAATATCAGCAACGGCAACGTATTCTCTATTCATCCACTAGTGGAATCATTTTTGATCTTCCGATTCAATACCCAGGTGCGGTAGTTCAACCAGGGCAACTAGTTGCTCAAATTGCGCCAGCGACCTCTCGGCTGGTGTTAAGATCGCAAATGGAAAACCGAGAGACAGGATTTCTTAAATTGGGTTTACCTGCCAAGGTAAAATTTGATGCTTATCCCTTTCAAGATTACGGCATTATTAATGGAAAAGTATCCTGGATTTCACCCACTTCGACCCAATTATCTGCACCGTCCAGCAGCTCATCGGGCAATAGTGCTAGCATCAACAACACTGCCAATAAATTTGAATTAGAAATTGATTTGGCGAAACCCTATGTCGAAGCACAAGGTCGGAAAATTCCCTTGAAAGCGGGACAAACGGCCACGGCTGAAATTGTACTGCGCCAGCGACGAGTCCTCGATCTGTTCCTTGAACCATTCAGAAAATTGAGCCGGGATGGCTTGAAACTTTAGCACACGTTACTTTTTAGATATCCGATTACCACACTTGTTCGCATCATTACAATATAAATTATCTATGTCAGATATATTTTCTATTTCAAAAGAAGACATACTTCAACAACTCAAACTATCTGAACAGTTAGCCAATACGATAGAGGCGATCGCAACCTATAAAATTGCAGCTCGGAAAGCCCAGGAAGTCGGTCTAAGGGTTGAGACAGAGGAACTGCAAAAAGCAGCAGATGTTTTTCGCCTGAAAAACAATTTAATTAGTGCAAACGAAACACTTCTATGGATGAAAAAAAATGGATTTTCGGTAGATGATTTGGAGGCATTAGTTTATCGCGATGTTCTAATCAATAAATTATCAGAATATCTTTTTGCAGATCAAGTTGAGCCTTACTTTTTCGATAAAAAGCTCGACTATACTCAAGTTTTATTTTATGAAGCTATTCTGGATAATACCGACTTAGCAATGGAACTATTTTACGCATTGCAGGAAGGAGAAATAACGTTTTTCGAGGTTGCCCGCCAATATGGTTCCGACATAGAAACACGGCGAAGGGGAGGATATCGAGGTCTTGTCAAACGCACCGATCTGAGTCCAGAACTATCAGCCGCTATGTTTAAAGCAACTCCACCACAGCTTCTCAAGCCGATTGCGATTGGCAAAAAGACGCACCTAGTCTGGCTTGAAGAAATTATTTATCCTGTTTTGGATAAATCACTCAGATCTCAAATTTTGTCAAATTTATTTTCAGAATGGGTTAAAAATCAATTAAATCAAATGGATTTAAGCCGTATTTCTTATTGACGAGACGAAAAAAGATGTGAGCAGCAAAAAAATATACGGCGACGCAACGACTTGACTGTTAGCCCTTTTCACTCATAAATGTGCGATAGCAGTCTTCGGAGTTGGCATTGAGATAAGGTCGAGCCAGATCGATCTTGTAAGCCGCAAAGTTGTCTAAGATAAAATTCAATCGTTCGGTCAGCGTTTCATTGCCTTGACGATAGGCACGTATAAAACCTTCAGCAACGACTTGAAAACGATTTAGACCGAAGCTTTCTTGCGGCATAAATGAAAAATTCGGTGTCTCAGCCAGCGCCAGACCGGGGG
>JBAVRC010001022.1:0-5021 GCA_049694615.1 Thermosynechococcaceae cyanobacterium
GAACAATGCTCAGAACGGCCACCCATAGGGTCAACAGGAGTCCATTCCAAAAGGTGGTTCCCACGGCGACTAAACCCCAACCGCCGCCGATGAGCCAGAGCATGGCCAAAAAGGTCATCAACCAAAACAGAGGTAACCAGGCTTGTAACGCGGGCCAGAACGGTTGACGCCGCAACCCATTGCCTAGCATTCCGGCCCCGATCGCCCCAAGGGTAATTCCGACCAGCCAACCCACGGAAATCCACCCAGCTTGGGCAATTGCTGCCAGACCGATCAGCCCTACCCCAACGCCACCCGCCAGCCCAGCCATGTTGCGTTTCCAGCCCTGCAATGCGCCCCAGGAAAAGGCTTTGACACTGGTGAGCAGCCCCAAAACCAGCCATAACCGCCAGAGTTGATCGACGGGGTAACGCCCCACCAACAATAAGCGTAAATTGGCCCGAACCACTTCCCATTGGGCCACAAAAAAGATCCAATGCCCCACGCCTCGGATCAACAGGGCGACCACAACCAGACAAATCACGGTCAAAATGGCGTTAAACCAGCTACTGAGCAGATTTTGCCGCATCCAAATCATTGCAATGCGCATCGGGATCAGGATGATTCTAGCCAGAAAGGCTTGGCGTCGAGATTGCATGAATACATTGCCTCTTTGCGTTGGATCCTTTACCGCTCGACAATCTGAATGCGGCGATTGTAGTAGTTCATCCCCAATGCAATCAGTAAACTGATGACGAGGTAAGTGGCCATTAATAATAAAATCACCTCAATGGCCCGTCCGGTTTGGTTAAAAGTGGTGGAGGCTACCGCATAGAGGTCAGGATAGCCCACAGCGATCGCTAAGCTGGAATTTTTGGCTAGGTTCAAGTACTGACTGGTGAGGGGCGGAATAATCACCCGCAGGGCTTGGGGCAAAATGACCAGCCGCAGGGTTAATCCCGGCGGTAGCCCCAGCGATCGCGCAGCTTCCCATTGTCCCTTAGGGACGGCCAAAATGCCGCCCCGGACAATTTCGGCAATAAAGGCTGCGGTATAGAACACCAGTCCGAGCAACAACGCGGAATATTCAGGGGTTAATAGCTCTCCGGCTTGGATGCGCTGGTTGGCATCGACCATCGGCCACTGGACGGTCACAGGGGGGGCTTTGGTGATCACCCAGGCAATGCATTCCCAAAACACCACCATGACCGTGGCTAAAAACCAAGGGTTCGTCGGTTCGCTCTGCTCTAATCTGCGGCGTTGCTGGACGGTCCAGACCCAGCGACCTAAGACCAGACCAATCCCCGTACACACCAGCCAAGGGAGAAGGGGGTGCAAGGTAACCTGAGGCAGCAGCAACCCCCGTTGACTGAAGGACAGATCGCCCCATAATCGCAACCGTTGTTCAAAGGGCGGTCCGCTGACAAAGACGGCAAAGTACCAAAAGACCAACTGGAGCAACAGGGGGGTATTGCGTAGGATCTCAACATACAACCCAGCCAAGCGTCGCACCAGCCAGTTGGTGGACAGCCGCATAATGCCAATACTCAGGCCCAGGATCGTTGCCAGGACAATCCCCAACCCCATGATCCGTAAGGAATTGAGCAATCCGACCCAAAGGGCTTTGGCATAAGGGTCAGTGGGTTGATAGGCGATCGCCGCTTCGCCAATATTGAACCCGGCCTGGGACTGGAGAAAGTCAAATCCGAAGCTGAGTTGCTTTTGCTGAAGGTTCGCGGTGAGATTGACACCGCAAAACACGACCCCAACACCGACACAGAGCAAAACCAGGCTCTGTATGGTCCAGGACCAAAATTTAGGATGATGCCAGGGATATTGTCGCTCGGTTGGCATGGAGATGCGGTTGAGGAAACAATAAAACTGTAGCAAAGCCTTTCCCGATTCCTCGCCTTTAGGAAATGGATATTGGGATTAGCGCGACAGTTTGGCCCACTGATAGGGGAGAAGATCGGCGATGATCTCAAAACCGCCTTGAAGGTTTGGCTTGATCAGATAGGCGGTCCCTTGCAGTGAAGTGGAGATTCCGGTTGCAGCTTCAAACGCCTTTGCGTGTCCCACAATGACGGTATTGGTACCAGGAACTGGGGCTGTTTTCAAGAGTGGCAATAATGCATTCCGCATTTGTTGCTGTTGCGATTGAGTCCCTTTTTCGGCAGGGGCTAAATTGAGTGCGGCCATCTTTTGAAAACGACCGAAGGCCAAATCTGCCGTTTGCCAAGCACAACAATACTCGCTTGAAAAAACTTGCTCAACAGGGATTCTTAACCCTTGGAAGGCTTGACCGATTTCCTTCGCCTGCTGCCACCCCGATACGCTTATCACGGGTTGAGTTGCACAATATCCGATCTGAGCCGATGTGGAATTAGCATAGGTTTCCTCTGTTTGGGTATGAACTAGATAAATAACATAGCCTCCCTTTCGTAGATCGGCTAATAGCGGCTCGCCCTTCATTTTATCGGGAAATCCGCCTTCTTCGCCGCCTTCGCCGCCTTCTCCTCCTTCCCCCTTTTCCCCACCTTCAGCAATTGTAAAAATAGGGTCATGATAGGAAGCCTGAAAATGAGTAGGAGCGTTGCTACTTCGGTCTGGCTCTAACGATGTCGCATTCGCATAGTCGGAATCAGGCAGTGTGGTTGCACTAGCGAATAGGCAAACGCTTAAACTCATCCAAATTTTATTTGGGTCTCCATTCATAGAAATCTCTTGCTACTTTATTGAATCTATCAACCGAAAGATGTTTACTCAGTCCAAGCTCAGCATAGCAAAAAAGGGATGCCCGTCAATTCCCCCTATCAAGTTTTGGTCAGTCGGCGATCGCGATGGGTCAACATCTGGAATAAAAATAGATTCTTTACAAAATATTCAATTTGCTGCAAATAGGTTCTCCGCCGTCATGGTATCTAAAGGTTTGAAAAAGAAATACCCTTGACCGTATTCGCAGCCTAGCTCTTTTAATTGGTCTAACTGAGTATCTGAGGTAAGCCACTGGTTTCACCAGCGAGACTCGATAAGCTTTGAGCGTTCCCGGAGTAAAGTAACTCCCACGGTGGCTAGATAAAGCACACACGTAGGAGAAAAGAACATGTCAGAATTGTATCAAAGTCTGTCTCATTCAAAATGGGACTGCAAATATCACCTTGTATTTGTACCCAAGTATCGTCGAAAGGTTATGTTTGGAGAGATTCGGAAACATCTAGGACCAATATTTCATGAATTAGCTCGTCAAAAGGAGTGTCGAATTATCGAAGGACATTTGATGCCAGATCATGTTCATATGTGCATTGAGATACCGCCGAAATATGCAGTTGCATCAGTGGTGGGATTTCTCAAAGGCAAAAGTGCCATAGCGATTGCTCGCCAGTTTAGCGGAAAGCAACGAAATTTCAGTGGAGAAAACTTCTGGGCAAGAGGCTATGCGGTTTCGACCGTTGGCTTTGAGTTAGAAGTTGTCCGTCGATATATTCGGGAACAGGAGGTAGCTGATCAAGGTGGTCAGTTCTAGGTTCTGACCGAGATGCTCCCAGCAAGGTCATCCGCCCTTGGGGCGGTCATACTTATCAAGCCCCCAGCTTTGCTGGGGGTGTCTGACTGATCGGACATCTGATTAAAGGCTTGGGATAAGATATCTAATTCTTTAATTCCTGTTGTGGGAACTTCGCGATCCAGTTCTCCCCTGGCGATCACCTCACTCGCAGCGGTTAACTGTTGAATGGATTGGCTAAGACGACGAGTAATCAGGATACCAAGGGCGATCACTGCGAGCAGTCCCATGGCACCGAGCCACAACGTATCGACTCGGTGCGCATTCATTTGAGCCATAAGTCCGACTCTGGCATCGCCACGACAATTAACCAGTCAAGACCGCGCTCATCCTCAAACGGAAGGACTTGAACAAAGTGGCGTTGGGAGTTGAGAGTAAAGTCTATTGCCTTTGGCGCATCAATCTGAGTGAGTTTGAGATTGAACTGCTCGGTTAACTGTTGCATTGCCGAGCGAATCAACGTTTTTTGACTGTCGATTGCTCGTAAACGCTGGGCTTCTTGAGTATCTCTGTTTAAGGTGTAGGGCGACTCGTCTGTTGAACTCGCCACTAACAAACCCGAACGTTCGACGATGAAAGTCTGCCTGGACGGACTGAACTTTAAATCAGACAAAAAGCGGTTCATCTCCTCTAGGTAAATATCTGTACCCACCACGCCTTGAAGTTTTCCATTGGCACCGTAGATAGGTAATGCAGCAGTTAAGGTGAGGTCGGGTTTGGCTACAGACTGATACACTGGACTCCAAACTGCTTTGCGGGCCTTGACGGCTGACTGATACCAGGGGCGAAGGCGCGAATCGTATTGATTGGGTTCGATCTTGACTCGTTTGTGGCGATTTCCTTGTTTATCCAAGCTGTAATAGAAGCTTTGGTAGCGACTGGTTGGATCCGCGATAGCTATTTCTAACGATCGGTCTACAAGGGAGCGCTGAATCCCAGTAAACTCGCCGCCTAGTTGAGAGCCGTAGTAAATCCAAGTTACTGAGTCGAAAAGCTGAATCTGATTCCAGAGATAGCGATCGCTATTTCGATTTTGAACCTTAAGCTGTCCCCGTCGCACCGCATCGGCATTAATTCGATTGATCAGATGGGGCGTTTCTAAATAACTGGTCAATTTCTGCTTGATGCGATCGCCCACTTGCTGACGGAATTGCTCTGCTACATCATTTACAGCTTGTCTTCCAAAGTGCCAAGACAACCACCCAGTCAAACCGATTGTCCCCACCATCAAGATCGTTAAGGGGACGGTCAACACTAGGTGTAGCGGAAATTGCTTGAGTTTTGACGATCCAATCAAGAATGCTAAACCTGATCATTAAAATTTATTAATACACATTATAACCACCATCAAACATTTTTTCCAGAAGCGAATAGCTATCATCCTGACTGACGGACACATCTATTCCAACTCCTTACAGCAAAGGGATTCAGGCAGAGGAGGAGACCGTTCTAACCCGTGAGAAGAAAAACTGATTAAAGA
>JBAVRC010001023.1:0-3739 GCA_049694615.1 Thermosynechococcaceae cyanobacterium
ATTTCTGGCATCCAACAGGGTTCGTCCGATTGCAACTGGTAAACCCCATTCACTAATTTGTAGATTTCCAGGGGTAAATGCTGATCTCGTCGCCAAAAATTGGGGTTATAAATCACGTAATAGAGCACCCCTAGCTGGCGGTAAATCTCCCATTTCTTACCATATTCGCCTCCCGGTGTCTGGGAAACCACCTCTAGAGTCAGAATGGGGACCACACCCTGCTCTTCCCAAACCACATAGCTCGGACGCGATCCACTGGCTTTGCGGCGTGCTATACCCAAGCTCAAAAAACCATCTGGAACCACGGGCACTTTAGGATTCAAGCCCGTCGTATGGTAAACCCCCATATCCACGGCAAAAAACCAGTCCTCACGGCTCTTCCAGATATATTCCAACAAAAACAGCAGAATATTCGGGACAAAATTCTGGTCTTCATTATCCACAGGGGTATCGTCAGAATCGGGTAATTCGGCGCTAGTCGGCAGATGTTTGGGATCGATTTGCAGCATCGGCTCACCTCAAACGTGTCCTGGCTATCTGAACTGTATTTTAGGCGATCGCCTCTACAATAGGGATTCAGCATTGCCCGTGAAATCGCCGTGACTGCCCCTGCCAAACTCCTCCTCATCGATGGCCATTCCTTGGCCTTCCGCTCCTACTATGCTTTCGCCAAAGGTCGCGAGGGTGGACTGCGCACCTCCACCGGCATTCCCACCAGCGTCTGCTACGGCTTCCTCAAAAGCCTCATCGACACCCTCCATGTCGAACAACCCGAATACATGGCGATCGCCTTTGACCTGGGCGGTCCCACCTATCGCCACGACATCGACCCCACCTACAAAGCCGGACGCGCCGAAACCCCCGAAGATTTCATCCCCGACCTCGAAAATTTACAAGAACTCCTACTCGCCCTGAATCTGCCCATCGTCATCGCTCCCGGCTACGAAGCCGACGACGTGATTGGCACCCTTACCCGTCAAGCCAGTCGCCAAGGTTGGCACGTCAAAATCCTCAGCGGCGATCGCGACCTCTTCCAACTCGTCGATGAGGCCGGAACCGTGAGGGTACTCTACCTGACCAGCGCCTACGGAGCCGCCCGGACGAATGCGATCGCCCAAGAATTCGGACCTGCCGAAGTGCTCACCAAATTAGGCGTCCGCCCCGATCAAGTCGTCGACTATAAAGCCCTCTGCGGCGATTCTTCTGATAATATTCCTGGCGTCAAAGGCATCGGCCCTAAAACCGCCGTCGATCTCCTCACCCGGTATGACACCCTCATCCAGGTCTACGACCATCTGGCCGACATCAAAGGAGCCACCCAAAAAAAGCTCATCGAGGGACGCGACAGTGCCCGCCATTCTCAATACATGGCCCAAATTCATCTGGATGTTCCCCTCGCCGAAAACCTCCAAGACTTTCGCCTGCAAGGATTCGATCCCCAGACCGTCGCCCCCATCCTGGAAAAACTCGAATTTCAATCCTTCCTGCGCCAACTCCCCGACCTGAACCAACGCTTGGGCGGATCCGTCGCTGCCACGGCCCAAACCCAAGCCGTTGCCGATGACGAAGATCTCTGGTTTTTCAGCGCCGAGGACACCGCCCCGCCCACCCTCATCGCGCCCCAAATTATTGACACCCCCGCTCAACTGGCCGAACTGGTTACCCAGCTTCAGCACTACACCGACCCTAACCAACCCGTTGCCTGGGACACCGAAACCACTAGCCTCTCCCCCCGCGATGCCCAACTGGTGGGGATTGGCTGCTGCTGGGCCAATGCGCCTGATGCGATCGCCTACATTCCTATTGGCCATACTGAAGGCACCAACCTACCCCTCCCAGACGTGCTCGCGGCCCTCAAACCCATCCTGGAAAGCACCGCCTATCCCAAAGCTTGCCAAAACGCCAAATACGATCGCCTCGTGCTGCAATTTCAAGGCATTCAATTGACGGGCGTTGTGTTTGACACCATGCTGGCGAGTTATGTGATCAACCCCGAAACCAGCCATAACCTGACCGACCTGTCCAATCGCTACCTGGGACTCACGGCCCAGAGCTACACCGAACTGGTGCCCAAAGGTAAAACCATCGCCGATATCGAAATTGCCCGTGTGGCCGATTACTGCGGCATGGATGTCTATACCACCTATCAACTGGTGGCCAAACTCCGCGCTGACCTGGGGCAACATCCTCAACTCCTCAAGTTGTTGACCGACGTCGAACTGCCCTTGGAACCGGTCTTGGCCCAGATGGAAACCGTCGGCATTCGCATCGACCAAGCCTACCTGCACACCTTCTCCGCCCAATTAGAACAAGACCTGCAACGACTGGAAGGTCAGGCCCATGACCTAGCACGGGAACCCTTCAACCTCGGTTCCCCCAAACAACTGGGGGAGATCCTGTTTCAAAAATTGGGCCTGGACGCCAAAAAATCCCGCAAAACCAAACTGGGCTACTCCACCGATGCCGCCACCCTGGAAAAACTCCAAGGGGACCATCCCCTCATCGATATCCTGCTGGAATATCGCACCCTGGCCAAACTCAAATCAACCTAC
This sequence comes from Thermosynechococcaceae cyanobacterium, assembly GCA_049694615.1. GTDB lineage: Bacteria > Cyanobacteriota > Cyanobacteriia > Thermosynechococcales > Thermosynechococcaceae > JAAURS01. The sequence continues at coordinate 2,553 of JBAVRC010001023.1, forward strand.
GTCGATGCCCTACCCAATCTGGTGCGCCCCGACACCCAGCGCGTCCACACGGACTTTAACCAAGCGGTCACCGCCACCGGACGCCTCTCGTCCTCCAACCCCAACCTGCAAAATATCCCCATTCGCACCGCCTTTAGCCGTCAAATTCGCGCTGCATTCCTGCCTGAGCCGGGTTGGACCCTTCTCAGTGCCGACTATTCCCAAATTGAGCTGCGGATCCTAGCCCACCTCAGCGAAGAACCGCGCTTGGTCGAAGCCTACCGTCAAAATCAAGATGTCCACACCCTCACAGCCCAACTGCTGCTGGAAAAAGACACCATCTCCGCCGAAGAACGTCGCCTTGCCAAAATCATCAACTTTGGCGTGATCTACGGCATGGGCGCACAGCGCTTTGCCCGTGAAGCGGGGGTCCCCTACGGCGAAGCTAAAACCTTTATCGAACGCTTCTACGAACGCTACCCCGGCGTCTTCGCCTACTTGCAACGCATGGAACGCCAAGCGATCGCCCAAGGCTACGTGGAAACCCTTCTCGGACGTCGGCGTTACTTCCAGTTCGACAGCAGTAGCCTGCAAAAACTGCGGGGCCAAGATCCAGCGGCGATCGCCGACCTCGACCTCAATGCCCTCAAAATGACCCCCTACGAACGGGGGCTGCTGCGAGCTGCCGCCAATGCGCCCATTCAGGGATCCAGTGCCGACCTGATCAAAATGGCCATGGTGCAACTGCATGGGGCGATCGCCCCTTACCAAGCCCACCTGCTGTTGCAAGTGCACGACGAACTCGTTCTAGAAGCTCATCCCCAAGACCTAGACCCCGTTAAAGTTGCGATTCGCACCGCTATGGAAACCGTCCTGCCCCTTAAAGTCCCCTTGGTGGCAGAGGTTCACACCGGACCCAACTGGATGTCGGCCAAATAAAAAGCAATAGACAGCACACCCCATGGAAGAACTGTCTATTGCATCGCAAACTGATGATCAATGCGCTCTATTCTAAGTTCGGGCTAAAGAACGTTCGCAAACCGACCCTTCCTTAGCCCATCCCCGTCTCTGGTTGGTTAATCTAGCCGTATTTAGGCATTTGTTTGTGCCAATAGCATTTCCTTTAGTTTTTCCAACTCCTGTGCCCAACGCGGATCGGGCTGGAACCCTTCGGATGAACTGGTATTGCTGCTGCTAGAGACCTGACC
>JBAVRC010001024.1:0-2448 GCA_049694615.1 Thermosynechococcaceae cyanobacterium
CCGAATATAGAGGTCATTCAGCATCGGAGCCTGCTGTTCTGGAATCGAAATCAATCGCCCAATCACAGGCTCCGCCCGCCCTTTTACGTCGAGGGTGACATCCATCAGAACCCGAGTTTGGGCCTGCGCCACGCCGGGGATTGCTTGAATGTGTTCCGCAATGGCCTCAGGGGCGCGTTTGAGGGAGGCAAAGACTTGAGCGAAACGATATTGGTTGTAATAATTGGCCTGGGATAGCTTCAGGGATTCGTAGTTACTCTGCATTGCCACAAACATGGCAATCCCGCAGGCTACGATCAGGGCGATCGCCAGAATTTGTCCCCAGAGACGCAGGAGGTCTCGCAGTAGTTTTTTGTCGAGCGATCGCATGGCTACAGGTCGAATTGCGATGGAGCCGAGGCTTTTTCTATCTCAATTGATTGTAGACAGGGACTTTGAGGAAGCTGTGAGGCTTAGGGACGTTATTCCGAATCTTCTGTGACGCCTTCGAGAAATGCGATCGCCATTTTGCCCAACAAACTCTTTTCGGTGAAGTGTTCACCCAGTTTGAAGGTGGCTTTTTTGCCGCCGTTCCAGAGACGTTTGAGGTTTAGGAAGTTTTGCCAGCGTTGGGGTTGCGTCTTTTGGATCTCTTGGAATTCTGCGTCGATGATGGGTTGAAGGGCTGCTTCTGGGGTTTGGGCGGGATATTTTTGCTGGAGGTCGTTGAAGAATTGCTTGTAGTCGTTTAGGAGAGCGTCAAAGTTTTGGTCTGAGACGTTGATGATTTGGTTGCCTTCGATGTTGCCTGCTGCACCGTAGACTGGGGCGTTGAAAGTCATTTGGACTGTAGGCTGGGCTAACGGTTTCTCTGACATAGATGTTGAGGGGATACATAGGGATGTAATGGCTTGGATTGCTGCACTACGGACACGAGGATCTGGGTCTGTAGTGGCGGCTTTTGCGAGAGATTCAGGGTTGTAAGAATAGTCGCAACACAGGATAACGAGACTTTGAATCGCAGTTATTCGGACTGTCGGTTCGGGATCGGTGCGGAGAATGCTTTCAAAGAGTGCAATGTTTTTCTCACGCAAGTTCACGGCAACGCTCTCCCAATGCGTTAATTGCTTGGATACGAATGTTGGAGTCGGGGTCTTGAAGTTTTTGCAGGATGGGGATTAATTCTGGATCGTCGGTGGGGAAATCCTGGAGATAGTTTTTGATACCGAACTGTGGGGTGGGTAAAGGTTTCTCCGGCAGATATAAGGTCATGACATCGGTTTGGACTTCATCAATTTCAATCCGATCAATGATTTTCTGGCGCAGTAATGAGTCCGCTATTTGAAGGGTTAACGGGGTTGCTGTTGCTTGGATTCGATCTAGTCCGGTTTGATTGGCTTCGTAAATTCGATTGCACATCTGGGCGAGGGGGATTTCTTGGTCCAAATGTCCTTCTGTGGGGGTTGGTGAGTTTTGGGTTTGCGGATGGGTGTTGTGGGGTTGGACAAGGCGCTGAATAGCAAGTTTTTCTAGGGTTGTGTTTTGTTTCTGCGCTTCGGCTTGAAGCTGCTGGACGACATCGTCTGATAGTTCGAGGGTGATTAAGGTGCTCATGGGGGTTATTCCTGATTTGGTGGGGTAGATAGTTTGGTCTCCTTGGCTGGTTCCGGCTGCTCTGTAAACGGGGCCGTTGAATATCATTGTGACATTTTCAAGTCAATATGATGCTGGAGTTGGGACTGAGTTATTTGGTGCTACTGGAGTTTTCAACAGCTTAGGGGGGCGATCACCCATTTTCTCGACTAGGATAGTGGAGTTAGGTTTGTTGCGTTTAACAGAATAAGGTTGACTGAAATTATTAATTGAACCATCAATGATTTCAATGTAAATGGAAAAGAATCCGTGAAACAGTTTTTCAATCATCGGTATTTCAATATTAGAATTTTAGTTTTGTCGTCCAGCAAAAAGCCAAGTAGTTACTCATGATATCAACCGAACCACTAAGGCCATGTCCTTATCGTGAAACTAAGCTGGGACATCTTGTATACAATCTAATTGAGAAAAAGGATCTACGCACAGTTCTAGGCACAATATACACAGATATAACTCTTCAAAAAACCTGCCGTGCATGCCGTATTCCAGAAATTGAACAATCTGTGAATTGCCTAAATCTTAACTTTGGCAAAGAACATGAAGCAGTGTTTGAAATGACCGAAGTAGGAAGAAGAGTTCTGGTTGAGATCTATGACAATTGGGACTTAAACTGTTCTGCTATTGGATTTAGTGATCGAGAAGATTATGAGAGTAAATTTTCTAAAAATTGCTCTGCTTATAGAGCTATACATCGTGACTTAATAGACGAGGTACTCATCAAATTAGATAATTTTTATCCCACCCAGGCTACTGATCGCGATTTAAGACAAGCAGTGCTGGCAATTTTATACCAGTATCATGCCCGTCATCCTGAGC
>JBAVRC010001025.1:0-13773 GCA_049694615.1 Thermosynechococcaceae cyanobacterium
GGAGACAGCAGGGCCAGGGTGACTTGTGGACCAATCCAAGCCCGGACGTCTTGGTTATAGTTCAGACCAAAGGGCGTTAAAAACTCTGCTTCAAAGGCTTTTAATCGATCCTGCCAACGGCTTTTGATCTCTGGGGTACCTAATTCGCCCAGCGCCTGCCACGGTCCATCATCGGTGGTCGTGGTCAGGCTCAACAAAACATTTTGTGGGGTTAGGGCAGCCCCAAAGGGGATCGAGGTATTGGTTTGGCGACCGTTTAACAACCAATAGGCAAGGGTACCGCCAATCACCAACAACGCAGCTCCGCCGACGGAAAAGGCAAGCGATCGCCGATTTTTTTGCTGACGTATTTTTTCCAACTCTATCCGCCGTGCCGTATGCATGGGTCTTTACCTGGGCTATGTCTGGAACTTGCAATGGAGTGCTTCGCAAAGAGCGCAGAACCAATCCATTCGCACTAAATCCTACCGCTCTTCAGTCCTCCTTAAAGGCCGAAATAGGCTTGGACAATCTCTACAATTCGTTGGGACGCACGACCATCGCCAAAGGGATTGACCGCTGTTGCCATCTGATTGTAGAGCACCGAATTGGTCAGCAACGCTGTCGCAGCTTCGGCAATGCGCGCCTGATTGGTTCCAATTAGTTTGGCGGTCCCAGCCTGGACCGCTTCGGGTCGCTCTGTTGTGTCCCGCAGGACTAAAACCGGTTTGCCCAAACTGGGAGCTTCCTCTTGTAATCCGCCAGAGTCGGTCATGAGTAGGTAGCACCGTTGAATGGCACCGACTAAGTCTGTGTAGTCCAAAGGTTCTGTCAAAAAAACGCGAGGGTGGTTGCCTAGCAATTGGGTTAAGGGATCGCGGACGGTGGGGTTTCGGTGTAAGGGCAAGACAAGGGCCGTATCGGGGAAACGCTCTAAAATGTCCAGAAATCCATTGCCAATGTCTTGCAGGGGTTGTCCCCAGTTTTCGCGACGGTGAACGGTGGCCAAAATGGTGCGGTATTTTTCCCATTGCAGGTTTGGGATGACGCATTCGGGCTGCGTTGCCGCAACCATTAAGAGGGCGTCGATGACTGTATTTCCCGTTTGATGAATCCCCTCTTTGACCCCGGACCGTCGGACATTCTCTGCCGCAATGGGGGTCGGGGCGAAATGCAGTTGCGCAATTTGGTAAATCAACCGTCGATTGGCTTCCTCAGGATAGGTGTTAAACAGATCGTCTGTTCTCAGTGCCGCTTCACCATGCCCCACCGGAATTTGGGAGTAAAAGGCCGCTAATGCAGCGGCAAAGGCTGTGGTGGTATCGCCTTGAACGAGCACCAAATCAGGGCGATCGCACTGGAAATAGTCGTCGAGGCCCTGAAGGCTACGGCAGGTAATTTGGGTCAACGTTTGACCATGCTGCATAATCGCCAAGTCGTGGTTCGCCGAGAGATGAAAAAAATCCATCACTTGGGACACCATTTCCCGGTGCTGTCCGGTCAAAATAACCTGAGTCTCGCAAAAATCAGCCTCTTGAAACGCCTTAATGACAGGGACTAGCTTAATGGCTTCGGGACGAGTGCCCAAAACAATAGCAATGCGAAGGGCAGGGGTGGCCATGACTACTCCGGTCTCGACAGTCGAATCGTCTCGTATTCTGACATGAAAAAACCCGGACTAACCGGGTTTCTGAAACTATCCATGAATTGACTGATAACGTTTATAAGGTTTCTGCCGCAGAACGCTTTCCGATGCCTTACCGTTGCGGGCGATCGCAGGTCAAGGGGCAGGATGCGTAAACAGAATGGTGCAGTGGGTTGGCTTCGCCATTCAACCAACGCTACCAACGCACCTCATGGGGGTGGATTCCCTTTAACGTCAGCAGGGCAGCTCCCACCAAAATGGCCAGTACATTTGCTACCAGAATTCCGCCTCCAACCACAAGGACTGCACTCATGGGCAAAACGGCTTGCAAAGAAATAGCGAACAGAGAACCGATGGTCAAAATCAAGAACACCAACGGAAATCCAACCACTAACCAGCAAACCGTCAGTGCGAAGGTCCAGATTAAGAAACTCCTAATAAGAGTCAAGAGTTGGTTCTTGGGTAAACTCTGAGCTTGTGCCAACGTCATTTTAGCCTCCCGCCAATCCAAAAGTTGCTTATAAACCAAAAACTAAATCGGTGTACGAATCAATTTTTTTCAGTATATAGGGCACTCCCCATAAAAATGAATGGGTTGACACTAATGTTTACATTGAAATGACCAACCCTCCCAAATGTAGCGAATTTAACCGTGATGGGGATCGCGCCAGCCTCCAGTAGATCTTCTGACTCTGCTTGTCAGACTGGGTTTTCAGGTTTGAGATCGCTTCAAGATAAGCAATTCTACTTATCTGGCGAGTTTATTTTTTGCGGCAAATTTTATTACAAAAGTTCATGAAACATTCTCAGGATCAATGGCCCAGCGTGGGGATCGATAGAGGTGCGAATAAATTGGCTACCCGTTGGGCGAGAACCGGGGATCAACGGCCCGAAAGGGTTAGATATCGGGTTCGGCGGAAAAAAGCGATCCGGAAGACCTGCATGGGTCCCGCACAGCCGCTGGGGTTTAGCTTAAAACGCTACCCCAAGACCACAGACGAGGCGGCGTCACATCAAGGATCGTTGGTGTATCACAAGATTATGAAGTTGATCTGTGGATGACAAAATCGTCACATTGGGCCTCTCCTTGATCGGTTCTCTGACCAAAGAGGGGCGCAAAAAAAGCCCCCTTCTCCAGTGGGAGAAAGGGTTAGGGGTATTGATCTATCGCATCTCAAACCGGGTGTCAGCGATTGAATCCGTCAGCTTAAGGGACTTCCGATTCTCCAATCGGTTTAACCCAAGCCTTGCGAACTGCCTTGATGGCCAACGGCACGCCAAACCAAGCGGCCACTAAGGCTAACACCACCACGCTAAATTGGCTCACCCAACTGATCAGTTGGGCCAAATCCACCATTTGGCCAGCAAAATAGGCGGCACTCACGATCACCGTGGCCCACAGTACGGCCCCCAGCGCGTTGTACAGCATAAACTGCGGAAAGGGCATTTCCACAATTCCGGCGAGCGGACCTGCAAAAATACGGAGTAGGGTCACAAACCGACCGAAGAAGACCGCTCTCGCTGCATTTAGGCTGAAGCGGCGTTTGATATCCAGCAACTTTTCTTCATCGATCTTGAACCAGCGACTCACCTGGACCACCAAAGGCCACCCACCGTAAACGCCAACCCAGTATCCGCAGGTATTGCCGACAATTGCGCCCGTAATGACGCAGGCCAATACGCCCCAAAAATCTAAATCGCCGCGCCCTGCCAAAAAACCGCCGACTAACACAATGGCTTCGCCGGGCAGGGGAATGCCGATATTCTCTAACAGGATGCCAAACAAAACTGCCCAATAACCGTAAGTCCGTGCTAATTCTTCTAAGGTATCGAGCGAGATCAACTCAAAGGGCATTTTGTTTCGCCTTTCAGCACTGTTACACTTCTCAATCTTGACGTGAAGATCAGAGGTCTGTCAATTTCAATACCTCTCCCCACAAAAATAAACCTATTTTCCTGTCAATCGAGTATGGCATCTTCTCGGGGCCGATGGCCCTCAAGGGGGACTGGATCCAAGCGAGATCTGCGATAAGGCTGAGTGCCGACCATCCCTGTTCAGCCTATTGCTCATGATTCCCGGTGCATCGCTTGCGCAAACCGCTGAATTCCGGCCCAGTCCAAGTGTATTTGCGCGTTGCTATAGGCTTCATGGCCCTTCAGTAAGGTCTCGACACTTTGGGCTTGCCCCATCATCATTTCTAACAACAAGATGCCGTTGGGGCCTAGGGATTGGGGGGCCTGATTGACAATGGTCCGAATGGCGTCCAGGCCATCCGCTCCGCCGTCCAAGGCTAAGGTGGGTTCATGATGGGCGACTTCGGGTTGCAATTGGGCCATGAGCAAACTGGGAATATAGGGTGGGTTGCTGACAATGCCATCTAGGCGATCGCACCCCTTGCCCAACGGCTCCAACCAAGACCCTTGATAAAATCGGATACGGTGGGCCAGATCCCAACGTTCGGCGTTGCGCTGGGCGATCGCCAAGGCGATGGGGCTGCAATCCACGGCATGAATGGTGGCATTGGGGAAACTGCGGGCCAGACCGAGGGCGATCGCACCGCTGCCCGTCCCTAGATCGGCCCATTGCATGGGTGCGCTCGGTTGCAAATGGGGATGGTGGTCCACCGCTGCTTGGGCCAGATCAATGAGTAACTCCGTTTCGGGTCGTGGAATTAACACCCCTGGACCCACCTCCAGGGTGAAGTCCCGCCAAGTCGTCCAGCCCAGCAAATACTGAAGGGGAACTTTATCTTGCAGTCGCTGCTGCCACAGGTCGGACAGGTCTGCCAGCGATCGGTCTAGGGCGATGCAGGGCCAGGCCCGAAAGGTCTCCAGCCGCAGGGCGAGTCGGTCAAGGGGGGCGATCGCCGTGAGGAGCCAATCCAACTCCCGCCCGTAATGGACCTGTTCCTGAGGGTGTTCCGTCCAATGTGAAATGGCTTGCAACGCCTGTTGTCGCCAAGCCCATAGATCTTCGCCAGAGACCTGCATTATGGCTACTGAGAACCGGCTGTTGCATTGGCACTCTTTTGCAGTTCGTCAGGGTGGCTGGGGGGAATCCCTTCCACGCTGATGAGCGTCTCTAAAACGGATTTCACAATGGGCGCTGCCACCGTGGATCCGAACGCATCATCCCCTTTGGGTTCATCAACGACCGCAAACACCACGTACTTGGGCTTTTTAATGGGGAATAGGGCCACAAAACTGGTAATACGGGTGCGTTGATAGGTTCCACCGCTAGCTTTCTGGGCGGTCCCGGTTTTACCCCCTAAGCGGTAGCCCGGAATTTGAGCGGGTCTTCCCGTTCCGTTTTGTACCACACTGCCCATCATTTGCTGCACAGCAACGGCTGTTTTTTCAGAGAAGACCCGACGCGGTGGAATGAGGTTAGTTTTATTCACCAGTTTCCCCTCCGGATTAAACAAGCCCTGGATCACGTGAGGGGTGACCATTTTACCGCCATTGGCGATCGCAGCATGGAGCTGCACCATTTGAATCGGCGTCACCGAAAACCCCTGACCGAAGGCATTGGTGGCTGCTTCAATGGGATAGTCTACAAATTGCGCTTCATCCTTCATGCTGCCTGTGGCTTCAAAGGGCAGGTCGGTTCCTGTAATTTCGCCAATCCCAATTTTTTTCAGGAACTCGTAGTAGGTCTTGCGTTTGATGCGCTCCATGATGTGAACCATGCCCACGTTGCTGGACACTTCGAGAACCTGGGTAATATTAATCGACCCGTGAGCCGATCCGTCATTGTTTTGGATGGGCCAACCGCCCACGGAAATATGACCTTCATCGTAGACGACGGTATCGGGCTGAATCGCACCAGTTTCTAGTGCGATCGCCACATTAATGGGCTTAAAGGTTGATCCAGGCTCATAGAGATCGGTGACCGCCCAATTGCGGAAAAGGGCAGGATCCGCTTCATAGAAACGTTCTGGGTTAAAGGAAGGTTCTGAGGCCAAGGCCAAAAGCGACCCGTCCTCAACGTTCATCACCATCACCGTCCCGCGCAGCGCCTTATACTGGTTCAGTTTTTTATAGAGTGCAGTCCGAGCGGACCATTGCAGTCGCGAATCCAGGGTTAATTTGAGGCTGAGATCATCGGCATTCAGCGGACGTTCTGGAAATCGTCCCGGCAACAGAAAACCACTCCCATCCTCCGAGACCGGCCCCAGGGACTGCTTTGCTTTTAAGAGCGACTGTTGACTGTACTCCAGACCGGCCTGCCCCAGGTGATCTGCATTCACATATCCCACAATGCCAGACATTAAGTCCTTCTGGGGATAAACCCGCAGCCATTCTTGCGTCAGTTCTAAACCGTCCAGTTTTAGCCCTCGAATCTGGTCAGCCGTATTTTCCGACAGCTCTCGAATAATCGGGATGCCACTTTCGCCACTGCTAAAGAGCTTGATGAGTGCATCGGGAGGCAACTTAACAATGGGAGCCAGCTTATCGGCAATCTCCGGCTTCGGCACTTTGAACAGAATGGGGTGGGCAAAGAGGCGAAAGGTCGGCTCATCCTTGGCCAGAATATTATTATTGCGATCCACGATGGGATAAAGCGCCGTTTGCGGCGGCAATTTCAAGGTTCGCTGCACATCGGCCCGTTTCTGAAGGGTGGGGCCTTGGTTCACCTGAAGCCAGAACAAACGACCCAACAACCCGAACTGGCCCAGGCAAAAGGCCAGCCACACCAAAATCAACCGTTTATGGTAGCCCGGCAGATTAATGGGCTTGGTGTTGCGAATTCGGGTTTGAATCGCAGCGCGACGAGATTTGGAAGCAGGAGCAGAAACACGCATGGGTCTTGGGAGTGCAGGAATTAATAGGCTAGAGGAACCTTAACCAAGGGGTTGAGTTGAACTGTTTTCGACACCTGGTTCGTCGCGAGAGGTCGAGGGGGCTGTTGGGGGAGAAACACGGTATTCGTTGGACCTTGGGGCACGTATCCCACCGGATTTTCTTCTGCTTCCTGGGTAATACGGTGCTTGAGATTTTCCGTTAAGGTCTCGTATTGCCGTTGATCTCGACGCAATTGTTGCAACTGATCGTAGCGTTCTCCCCAGGAATGCTGGGTGGTGACACTCCAACCATACAGGGGTAAAACACCAGCGACCATCAACAGGGCAACGGGGGTCGAAAACTGACGCAGTTTGATCAATACCCGCAACCATTGCGATTGAGCAGGACGCTTCTGCTGAAAGCGCTGCAATTGAGACACTGGCCTAGGGGTCGTAACACTGGAAGGATGAGGCAAGGGGCCAGATGAACGGGCCGACGTCTTGGGCCGGAGATCGGGTTGAACGGCAGTGGGCATGGAATTCACTCCTCAAGTTTGGCGGACGCAACGGAGAAGGGGAAAAACTGGGGACGACACCATTGCGCAAAATTCGCACTGAACCATCAATGCACAATTTTGGGGCGTTTAGAACAAGACTTATGGTTTCTTCAGATCTTGGTCATATCCTGACCCGTCTTTTCGCTTTATGCAAGGGCTAAACCGAATTTTTTTGAAAAGACTTCCAGATACTTTTTTAGTGTCGTTCCGCAATTCTCAGTTTCGCGGAGCGCGATCGCGGATTTTGCTGCCGTTCGTCCTCCTGGGCCTGAATTGGTTTGGGGGTCAACACCTTGAGGCATTCAGTGCCGCGCAGGGTGTGTTTGACGATCCGGTCTTCGAGGCTATGAAAGCTAATGAGAACGATCCGTCCGCCGGGATGCAGCCAGAGGGGGGCTTTGGCTAAAAACGTTTCGATGGAACTCAGTTCGGCATTGACGGCAATGCGCAAGGCCTGAAAAACACGGGTGGCGGGGTGAATGGGGGTGCCGTGTGTCCGTCCGGTTTGGCGATAGGACATGACGCTGGCGATCGCCCCAGCCAGTTGGGTGGTGGTGCGAAAGGGGCGGTGGTTGACAATCTGTCGGGCAATGCGCCGCGAATGCCGTTCTTCGCCGTAGTGAAAAAAAATATCAGCCAGTTCTTTTTCGCTGGCGGTGTTGACGAGATCGGCAGCCGTGCGGGTGGCCCCCTGGTTCATGCGCATATCGAGGGGCGCGTCATGACGGAAGCTAAAGCCGCGCTCCGGTTGATCCAGTTGGGCTGAACTCACACCAAAATCAGCTAGAATGCCGTGGAATTTCTGATCCCCAGGGGAATAGTCGGCAAAGTTGCCCTGCCAGAAGGTCACGCGATCGCCATAGGCCGCGAGACGCACTTTTGCAGCGGCGATCGCCTGTTCGTCTTGGTCCAGTGCAATCACTTGGGTGCCAGGGATCGCTAAAATTAATGCGCTATGGCCGCCCCCGCCTACCGTTGCATCTAAATAAAGGCCATTTTCCCGAAGGGCTAACCCCGTCGCAACTTCACGGGACAACACAGAAACGTGGCGATAGGTCGAATTCATAGATTGACCCTGGCAAGGAATGATAGAATCCATCTACTTTGTCTATCCCTAATGGAGGTATACCCCTATGGCAAACGGATTCAGTCAAACCAGAGGCTTTTTAAGCGACTTTAAAGATTTCATTATGCAGGGCAATGTCCTTGACCTGGCAGTTGCTGTGGTGATCGGTGGTGCATTTGGCAAAATTGTCACGTCGCTGCTTGAGGACATCATCACGCCCGCTTTGCTTAAACCAGCCATGGAAGCCGCTAAAGTCGACGATTTAGCCAAGCTGTCCATCAATGGGATCAAGTATGGATCCTTTTTGGCCGCCGTATTGAATTTTATCGTGATTGCCTTCGTCATTTTTGTCTTGGTGAAATCGATAGAAGCCTCAAAGCGCAAAGTCAAACGTCAAGAGGCTCTTGCAGAAGCTGCGCCTGATCCGGCGGTGGTGGCTCAGGAGAACCTCATTAGTTCTCTAGATCGGCTGACCCGTGCGGTGGAATCTCAAACGCGTTAAGACCTGGCGTTCAGCAGCTGATGAGCTCCAGGCAATGGGATGGTCTGAGGGGGGCATACCATCCAATTCTTTAGTATCTGCTTCAATACAGTGCTCCAACATAAACAACACCGACTCTTCCTGTGCATCGCCCTCTTCAGGCCATCTCCAGGAAAAATCGGCGCAATGTTTTCAATAATTGAGTTACAACACCAAGGATTGAACAGATTACTCTGCCGTTGCCAATTCGGTACTGCCGTGGATCCGACGACGGGTTAGGGTGCTAAAGAGCATTTGACCAATGGCTTTAATCAAGCTTCCTTCGAGTTCCATAAACATTTTCATGTTCATACCAAAAGCCGCGTTGGCTTCATCTACAATGCGCTGGGCTGTGGCCTCGTCGATAGGCAACTCATTCATGGCTTGACGGTACTTCGCCTTAAAAGCTTTCTCGTCGGGGATTTGCGGGAAGCTATAAAAATTGGTCCCTTCGCCTTCGGTGAGGTTCATCCCTCGCACCGCGATGCCCTTGAGAATTTGGCCACCGGACAAGTCGCCTAAATAGCGGGTATAGGACTGGGCAATCAACAACTCCGGTGCCGTTTGCCCGACCTCGTGAATGCGTTTGACATAGGCTTGAGCTGCCGCAGAGGGCGCGACTTGATCCCGCCAGTTGGAACCGTAATAGAAGGCCAAGTCTGCTTCTAGGCTTTGCTTACGGTTTAGTTCTGGGAAATAGATCTTGGAAACGATGGGATGGTCTTTGCAGCGCTCCATCTCTGCTTCGATCGCAGTGTAAACGAAGTAGAGGTTAGCGACCAGTTTCCGGTAAGAATTTTTCTCAACGGTTCCTTTGAGGAAGCATTTAATAAATCCTACGTTTTCAGCCATGGTGTGGGATTTCTTGGTTCCCTCACGGAGCTTGACGGCTAAATTACTGCTCATTTTAAAACGTCCAATCCTAGGGCTAAGCGGTTTTGTAACGAAGTTTGAAGGATGCAAATGGCACCTAATTCGTTACACTAGAGCTTTTCTGGATCCATTTTTATTACAAATTTTGAAGCAGTTCTCCCTGCAGGGAGACAGACACTGTGATCCCAGATAGGAGAATTGTCGATGACCGATCAACCCAACATCCTCGCTTTTGCCGGCAGCACCCGAACCGACTCCTACAATAAAAAGCTGGTCAAAATTGCGGCAGCAGGGGCCGAGGCAGCGGGAGCGGTGGTGACCTATGTGGATTTGCGAGATTTGCCGATGCCGCTTTATGACGGGGATTTGGAGGCTCAATCTGGGTTGCCTGATAATGCGCGGGTTTTTAAGGCGCTGTTGCGATCGCACCAAGGGTTGCTGATTGCCTCGCCGGAGTACAACAGTTCCCTTCCGCCCGTGCTCAAGAATGCGATCGATTGGGCGTCCCGTCCCGAAGTGAATGATCCACCGCTGGCGGTCTTGGCCGACAAGGTAGCGGCGATTATGAGTACATCGCCCGGAGCGTTAGGCGGGTTGCGCGGGCTGGTGGCGCTGCGGTCTCTGCTGGGCAATATCAGAATTTTGGTGATTCCCGATCAGGTGGCCATTCCCAAGGCGGATGAAGCCTTTGATGGGTCAGGGCAATTGCGGGATCCAAAACAGCAGGAGTCGATCTGCAGATTGGGTCAAAAGGTGACCTATCTGCTCAGAAAACTTCAGTGAAGTTGCGATCAAGGTAGTCTCACCAACCGAGGATGGCTTCATCCGCAACAAGCGTTGGACTTGACCCCGCGATCGCCAGTCCCGGCAGATGAACTGCCCCGACCTGGGGCATAAACCCCAGACAATCTTGCGATGTGTGGGCAAAATAGTCCGGGTTGCCGCTGACAAAGAAACGCGTTGGAGACAAAGAGCAACTGCTTTTGAGATTGAGTAAGTCCAGTTCTTGCGCCACCGCCACCGCCATTTGGGTCGCGGGATCGACCACGGTCACCTGACTGGGCAGCAACTCCGCCATGATGGGGGCTAGGTGCGGGTAATGGGTACAGCCATACACCAAGGTGTCGATTTCCGCCTCTAGCAACGGCTGGAGTCGATGCCAAACAATAGAGCGGGTGGAGGGGTGCAAAATTTGGTTGGATTCAATCAGGGGCACAAATTCCGGGCAGGCCATTTGAAAAACATCCACCGTCGGATCGATTTCTAAAATGGCTTGAGGATAACAATCGCTGGCAACAGTGGCAGGGGTAGCGATCACGCCAATCCGACGCCCTGTCTGTACTGCGGCCCTTGCACCGGGTAAGATGACCCCCAAAATCGGAATTTCAAATTCGGGGCGGATGAGGTCTAAGGCTAGCGCTGAACTGGTATTGCAGGCCATGATGGCCATTTTGACGGGGTGTTGGACCAGCCAATCTAAAATTTGACGCGCGAGGGTTTGAATATCCGACGGGGTGCGATTGCCGTAGGGGACATGGGCGGTATCGCCAAAATAAACAAAGGATTCTTGGGGCAGTTGGTGCTGAAGCGCTCTTAAAACCGTTAGACCCCCCACACCGCTATCGAATACGCCAATAGGCCAATCTTGGGGCGATCGCATTGACAAGGCAGAGACAGGGGATCCATAAGATAAAATAGCCCTACGCTGATGACGGCTTAGCACTGTATCGACATTCCTCACACACACTGAACACGTATTATTACTGATCCTTTTCCAAAAATCTCTAGGTTCAGCAATAAATTTACGTGGATGCTGGATGTCCCCTCTGATTTTCAGGGAAAGCCTAGGGATTTGTTGTGGGAGGTAGGTCTTGGGAACCGTTTGTATCCAGTCCCATATCAATCCAGCCAGGTTGATCGCGCGATATGAAAGGCAGAGACATAAGAGAGTGGAATGGAAGGGCCATTGTGTTCTAAAACTTGCTGTAGTCCAGCAAATAACGTTTGCTTCTGCTGCGGCTCCAACTGTAAATGGGAGGAGTAGGTATTCAACAACATTAGATACTGTTCCACGGTGTAGGCGACTTCAGACACCCTGTGCCCAGATACCCTATCTTTAAAGGATCCCGACTCAATCGCCATTTGCCCTAGTTCATTCAAAATGGCTAATTGTGTTTCGCTGTCTTCGTAGTCGCGCTTCAGATCGGGTGCATACCTGTCATAAACCACTGATAACCGCTGATAAAGGTCATACTGGGGCTGAAGTTCCTTATTCCAAAGCAAAATGAGATGCCCCGACGGACGTAATGCAGCGGCTGCTTTGGGATAGCCCACCTCAGGGGGGATCCAATGAAATGAACTCGCGGCGAGAACCGCATCGTAGCGACCGGGCTCTAGGATCCACTCTTCAAAGGCGCAATTTTGAATCTCCACATTGGGGTAGGACTTGCAGTTTTGCTGGGCCAGATGACAAAAATCGGGGTTGGGTTCTAAACAAAGCATCGAACAACCCAACTCGGCAAAGGGGAGGGTTGCGATCGCAGGTCCTCATCCGACTTCTAAAATGGTTGAGTCGGCGGACAGTTGTGCGATGTCGACCACCTGATTGATCAGGGATTGCGGATAGCGCGGTCTGACTTGGTTATAGGCGTCCGCAGCGGGTGAGTACCACTGTCTCCGTTGGGCCAAATCTTTGCCGTAGCACTCATTACGGAGAATTTGCTTAAGATCTTTCATAATGGATCTAATCCAAAATTTTAGTCGATCAAACAACCCAAAAGATTGCTGCGTATAGTCTAATCGTTTGAGAATCTAACAACAATCCACATCAATCAGGACAAAACAATGATCGACCTTTACTACTGGACAACGCCCAACGGACACAAAATTACGATCTTTTTAGAAGAAGCTGAATTGCCCTATACCTTGCATCCCGTTAACATTGGCAAAGGCGAACAATTTAAGCCAGACTTTTTAAGCATTTCACCCAATAACCGTATTCCAGCGATTATTGATCAAGCGCCTGCGGATGGCAGCGAGCCGATTAGTGTATTTGAGTCAGGTGCAATTTTGCAATACTTGGCGGAGAAAACCGGACGGTTCTTGCCCACTCCTATTCGCGATCGCGTCATGGTCATACAGTGGCTCTTCTGGCAAATGGGCGGGTTGGGACCGATGCTGGGGCAAAATCATCACTTTACCCAGTACGCACCGGAAAAAATTCCCTATGCGATCAACCGATACGTTAAAGAAACCGAGCGGTTGTATGGCGTACTGGATCAACAATTATCGAAGCAAGATTATATTGCGAGAGATTATTCTATTGCTGATATGGCAGCTTACCCGTGGATTGTACCTTACGAGCGCCAGCAAATCGATCTCAATACGTTTCCCCATGTGCAGCGATGGTTTGAGGCCATTCGGTCTCGTCCAGCTGTAGAACGGGCTTATGCCAAAGCGGATGCGCTTAAGACTCAGGCAAACATGACCGAAGAAGCCAAGGCAATTCTGTTTGGACAAGGACGACCAACCCCATAAGTGTTTTGACGCCTCGGATCAACGACAACAGTTGTCAGCCCAGCAAACTCGACCCTTCATTCAGCAAGTGAGACCGAAAGCGAAACTTGTTGAAGCGTTTTGGGAACTTGGATACTGAGCGTAATAGCCCGTATCGCCATAAATAAAGTCAGGGCTAACCACAATAGGTGGGCGCTGCGAAAAAACCAGGCGGCCATTGCCATGGGAGCAAATCCTAGGGTCGCAGCAGCGATCGCCGAAATCCGTAGAAGCCGCCCCGCCGTCAACCCAATAAAATAGCCATCCAAGAAATAGGCAACCGAACCAAACCCTAAAACAGGCAACAGCCAGGGCGTATATTCGCCAATGCGATCTAATAGCTCGCGATGGTTGGTGAGCAACTGAAATAACGTCTCTGGTGCCATCATAAAGGCCAGGGAAAACATCACCCCAATGATAAAGCTACTCGCTCCAGCAACCCGAAGGAGTTGTTGCAATGACTTGGCTTGGCCTTGGACACTCAGCACTCCCACCAGACTCTCTGTGGCAAAGGCCAGTCCATCAATGAAGTAAGAAGCGAGGGCAATGACTTGCAAAAGCACCGCATTGCTCGACAGGACAACGGTTCCTAGGGTTGAACTGATATTCGTAAATGCAGCAAAGGTAGAAATCAACGCAAAGGTTCGTACCATTAGCTCGCCGTTGAGTGCGACGGACGCTTTCAAGGCTTCAGGGTTCAGAATTTGCCTTCCCACCCGCCGCACTGAGGCCATCCCAATTTCTCGACCCGCCATCCCAAGACCAACCCCTGCCATCGCGATTTGACTCAGGGC
>JBAVRC010001026.1:0-2249 GCA_049694615.1 Thermosynechococcaceae cyanobacterium
GGTTAGAACGGTCTCCTCCTCTGCCTGAATCCCTTTGCTGTAAGGATTTCCCATAGATGTGTCCGTCAGTCAGGTTGCCAACTCATAAATTCTTGGCCATTGAGACGACTTTACAAAATGTTGTCGATGAGAAATTAGGTGGCGAATATGGCCGAAAGATCGATTTGAATAATAGCAATATCGATGCATTTACTCAATACCCAGGTCTTTATCCAACTCTGGCACGAGTGATCATTAAAAATGCACCCTACGAGAAGGCTGAAGATGTGCTCAAGATTTCAGGACTGAGCGATCGCCAGAAAGACACCCTGCAAGCCAATCTGGAACACTTCACAGTCACCAAGGTAGAAAGAGCCTTAGTAGAAGGGGAAGATCGCTATAACCCTGGCATTTACAAGTAAACGTCGAACTTTAAAGTTTGTGCCAGATCCGGATCCTTCAGCACCCAGCTTGTTAGGATCGAGTTGACCCGAGCCTTGGAGGCGCTTATGACTCACACGCTAGTGGCTGTGCTCAATGGCACCAAAGCACGCTTTTTTACATTAGCATCGGCAGACTTCCCTGAAAACGAACCAGGTCCGGATCTGATTGAACATGAAACGCTCATCAATGAAGCAAACGAGATGTCCGGTCAGGATCTTTGGGCAAGCTCGAAAACAGGTCGGAACCGAGGATCTGCTGGGCAAAGTCATAGCTACGACGATCATAGACAAAATCATGCGGTTGCGTTTGAACAGCGGTTTTCGCAAAACATTGTCTCTCAGATGCAAGCATTGATCGAATCGGATCAGATTCGCCATCTAATCCTCGTCGCTGAGCCGCAAATGCTAGGAATTGTGCGCGAACCCATCAATGCGGGGATTAGTAAAACGGTTGAGGTTAAAGAACTAGCGAAAGATCTCTGTCAATTTTCTGTGCGCGATTTGCATGAATATTTGGCCAGTAAAAAACTTTTACCCGCTCGCAAAGGTATAATGCGCTCTGCTGTATAGCGCGAGCGACACTATAGGGCCGGATAAACCCTAGAGGTTAGGTTGAAAGTCGCGGCTCGATGGATTCAACTGCTGCAAGAACTTTAACAGTTCTTTTTGCTGACGACCATACTCGGCCCAATTGCCTTGGCGGGAAGCGGCTTCGGCTTTTTGATAAGCTTCTAGGGCTTGTTTGGCCAATTGCGCGAGATTGGAACTTGGAACAGTGGCGTTTGGGACAGTACGGTCTGTTTGTTGCGGCTGAGCTTCGCCGAAGATTTGATTGAGCCCTGTTTCTAGTGTGTCTGCCATGACAACATCCTTATCGTACGCGACAATCACCCGTTTCAATTCGGGTAATTCGCCGAGTTCGGCTCTGAGATAAATCGGTTCGACGTAGAGCAAAGATTGCTCAATCGGAATCACAAGCAAATCGCCGCGAATCACTTTTGAACCGGATTGATTCCAGAGCGTAAACTGCTGCGAAATCTGCGGTTCTTGGTCAATTCTGGCCTCAATTTGACGGGGGCCAAAAATGAGCTTTTGTTTCGGGAACTCGTACAAAAGTAGCTTGCCGTACTCGCGACCGTTCGAGCGCGCCGCCATCCAGGAAATCATGTTGTCCTTGCGGGTGGGTGTAAAGGGCAATATGAGGACAAACTCGGCCTGTTCCGCACCGGGCAGTCGCATGATGGTGTAGTAGGGCTGCATGACCACTTCATTGCCCTCATAGTTCTGAATCGGGAACTGCCATAGGTCTTCCCGGTTATAAAATTCTTCCGGGTTGCTCATGTGGTAGGCCAAGTAGATCTGCGCCTGAATTTTAAACAGGTCTTGTGGATACCGAAAATGTGCTTTCACTTCGGGGGGGATACTCGCCTTCGGTAAAAACAAATGGGGAAAAATCTTGCGATAGGTGTTCAAAATCGGCTCGGATTCATCCATGACAAAGAACTTCAGGGTTCCGTCATAGGCATCGACCACAACTTTGACCGAATTGCGGATATAGTTCACATTGTTGCCGACCAGAGCGGCGATTTTGGGATCTTGCAGCAGGGTTTCGGATTCTGGACTCTGGGCAACGGGTTCGGAAAAGGGATAGCGATCGCTCACGGTATAGGCATCGGCAATCCATTGGAGCCGACCGTCGATAATGGCCAAATAGGGGTCGCTATCGAGGCGTAAGAAGGGCGCAATATGGCTGATGCGGTCTTGGATCTGGCGGTAATAGTGAATTTTGGATTGATCGGTCAAATAGTTTGAAATGAGGAGTTGGAG
>JBAVRC010001027.1:0-9739 GCA_049694615.1 Thermosynechococcaceae cyanobacterium
GTTGAATATCGTCAGGGAATTGCGTCGTTTCATCAAAAAAAGCACCCTGAAGCTGTGCCCCCTGAAGATTGGCACTGCGCAAATCGACCTGGTAGAGTTTGGCCCCACGCAAGTTGGCTCGTCCCAGATTGACCCCAGCTAGGTTAGCCTGTTGTAGATTCGCCCAGCTGAGATTGCTGCCAAAGAGATCGGTGCCCCGCAGATCGGCATGGCTGAGGTCGGCAAAGCTCAAGTTAACAAAGCTCAGTTTGGTATTAAAGAGCGAAGCCCCGTTGAGCTGAGCCTTGGCAAATTGCCTTGCGCCTTTTGCATATTGGGCGAGTAAGTCTTGACCATCCATAGTGCCTTTGTTTATCCCGCACAATCCCTCATCTAGAATAAGCGTTTTCCCCAATTTACTAAACCCTCTGCAAACCGACTCACGATTTCCGTCATCGCGATTGGGTCGCTGCCCACCCTTCCCACAGCACGGGACGCAGCGCCGCTTGAGAGAAGACCGCACGAAATCCATCGCTCCGCTGCTTGGGCCGCTCTGTTTGGGAGGTCCAGAGGGTCTCATAAAAGAAAAATGCAACCCCAGCTAAACGGCGATCGCGCACCCATTTCACCTGTTGCTGAATCCAGCCCATGGGCACATCCCGATTTTTCAGCCCAGTCAAAATCCCAATACTGACGGGAATATGTTGCTGCGCCCGTTGGATTTCCGGGCGTTCTAACTCTATCAAAAAACGATTGCGATCGCTGCGATACACCTGAACCACCAGTTCTTCGAGATAGCCACGTCGTTCCCAGTCCGGCCAATCTTGTAAAAACGTCTCGTAGGCAAAGGGGGCTGGATTGGGAGAGAGCGACACCACCGCCTTTGGATTTTGGGACTTAATCGTCGTAAAAACCTGAGACATCACAGCCGTGATTTTGTTGGCCCGCCACCGGATCCAATCCGGCGCATGGGGATCATCGGGAGGCGGTTGATCTCCATGTTCTTGTCGATACAACGCCACGGTAAACGGATCATAGCCGAGGTCTACAGGCAAGCCGAAATGATCATCCAATTGAATGCCATCAATGGGGTAACGAACCACGACTTCCTGGATCAGTTGAAGGATAAACCCCTGAACCTCTGGGTGCATCGGATTCAGCCATACACGGGGATGACTCCCTTCCATCAGCACCGTGGTTCCGTCCCGGCGTTGGGTTAACCAGTTGGGATGACGCTGGGCTAAGGCAGAATCAGCTGGAGCCATGAACCCAAACTCAAACCAAGGCACCACATTCAGATGTCGGGCATGAGCGATCGCCACTAGTTCCCGGAGCATATCGCGCCCTTGCTGGGTAGCTTCTTTGAGGTCTATTGTTCCGGTATTGCCCACATCCGGATAAAGCCGTTGAGTCTCCCCAATGACTTGGGCCGCCACCTGGCTCGGATAGAGGGTGTAGCCCCAATTCCACACCGTGGGATAAACCGTATTGAAGTTGAGTTGGGCCAGTTGCCGCAGACCTTTTTGCAGGCGATCACGGGAAAATAACACCTCGCTGTCAATATTGGTGAGCCAAACCCCGCGTAATTCGTGCATGGGCGACTGGGGCATTTGCGACAGCGATGGGGGGAGGACCGCCAGTCCCCAAACCGTCAGCATCGCCGCCATCGCAAGTGCCAGTCCAGTGCACCATCTTTTGAGCGTGCGATTCAAAAACGGACTAACCCGAGTGATTTGCATGGGATGAAGAACGATCTGCCAAGAACAAATTGTAGGTTAGCAAATCTAGTAATTGGTTCATCGCGGAAGGCACTGGATTGAACCCATTTTGTTGTGGAGCTGGAATTTGACCCGGCACTTTGCGTTGAAAGGCGTTTGCGAGGATAAAACACAACTGCTCATACTGTTGCATGATGTGGCATTGTAAATCACCCTCATCTAAACCGCAGTCGGCTCGTAATCGGACCAATAGACTGCCATCCACCTGGGTTTCCAAGCTATAAAGGTGCAACCAGTCCACCCTTTCCGCTTGATTGATCCGTTGTATGGCTGCCGACAATGCAATCCAATCCACCGACTGAAAAAAATGTAAGGTTACAAAAGTTGCCTCCGGCGATCGCACAGTTGAGTCGGCAACGGCCCGATCAACCATGGAAAACAAGGGGGGTGTTGGATAGGTTGTCTGTAGAACAGCCGTTGTATCCCCGCTATCTGTCACGAAAAGTGTTGCAGGCAGCGATCGCTGCACTTCAGACCCATTCATGGTTGGGAATACCATGGGTATGAGGTGGGGTTCGTCCCATTGCACCTCTTGTAACTGAGCCAGTTGGAAATTGGCATTTGCCACCTTTGCCCCCTGTAGGTTGGCATTTCGCAAATCGGCACTTGCGAAATTAGACTCGCGGAAGTTGCCCCCGCTCAAATTTGCGGATTGAAGTAATGATCCCTGAAAACTGGTGCGCTGACAGTTGGCACAGTATAAGTTGGCCCCCTTCAAATTGGCATCATTCACTTGACTCTCAATGCAAATAACCTTACTCAAATCAATTTCAGCTAAATTTGCACCACTTAAATCCACAAAACTTAAATCTGCTTTACTCAGATCTGCGGTGATCAGATTAGCATTTTGCAAATGGGATTCGGACAAAATAGCCTTGCTGAGGCAGGCTGATCTTAAATCGGCCCGTTTTAAATTGGCGTCAATCAAAAATGCCTGTTCCCCCTGAATTTCGGACAATATTGCGTCACTTAGATCTGCTCGACACAAATCGGCTCTAAAGAGTTGGGCTTGAAACAAATTAACGCCAATCATTTTTGCCGAAGTAAAAACGGCTTCGATCAAATTAGCCTGACTTAGGTTAGCCAGTGAAAGACTTGCACAATGAAAATGTGCCCCCTTTAAATTGGCTTCACTGAAATTAACTTCACACAGATCAGCCCCGACCAGATTGATCCCAGCTAAGTCCCAGCCAATGAAATTAGCCCCGCTTAAGTCCGGTTGTTCTGAAAGGTTACGATCGCGCCATTGGTTCCAACGTTTTACACCTCGACGAATAAGCCTCAGATGGTCGGGGTTCGCCACGGCCAGTATCCTTTCGATTGTCAATGGGGTGGATATTCTCTATTCATAGGAAAAGTTTACCTTTCTTCAGGAAAATTCGCAATTGGGGAAACACAAACGCCTCCATTCTCGCTTTATCGGCCATTTACGGGTCTAAACCAACCCATCTAAACGGATTAACGACAAGGGAGGCATTGATGAGTCAATGCCTCCCTGCAACCGAATTCAGTTTAACCGATCAGGTCAAGTCTTCTTAGGCAACCCACCTTAAATAATCGTGCCGTCTGAAATCACAGCGCTTTTAAGGACCACCACGATGCCGCTCCGGATCATAAAGCCTTCGCTTTCACGATCTGCTTCTTCGATGCGGTCTTTATTAATGATTTTCACATTCCGGCCAATACAGGCATTTTTGTCGATAATGGCCCGACTAATGTGGGTATCGCGTCCAATGCCAATGGGGACATTCCGTTCGGCTAACAGCGAGTCTCGTTCAACCAGCGGCTGATAAAAATCCGATCCCATCAACAACGCGTGATCGATCACCGCACCGGATTCAATGCGCGATCGCACCCCCAGCACCGAGTTATGAACTTGGCAACTCTTCAAGATGCAGCCTTCGCCAATCATGGACTCCGTAATCTGACAATCCAGCACCTTGCTAGGTGGCAAATAACGAGATCGGGTATAGATCGGCGCTTGCTCGTCGTAGAAGCTAAAGGGAGGCTCCGGCTGCTTGGTCAACGCCAAGTTCGCATCGAAGAAGGATTCAATGGTTCCAATATCTTCCCAGTACCCATTGAACAAATAAGCTTGCACGTTGTGTTTTTGGGCCGATGCCGGAATAATCTCCTTGCCGAAGTCGGTCGAGGTGGGCATGTTGTTCAGTAAATCGAACAAGACCTGCTTTTTGAAGACATAAATGCCCATAGAGGCAATATACGGCTTCTGCTGCGCTTCCTCGGTCGATAAGCCGAGCACGGTGGTATCCACTTGCATTTGACGCAGCGCCTCGCCCTCAGGCTTCTCGCTAAAGTCAACCACCCGGCCCTGCCCATCAATTTTCATCAGCCCAAAACTCGAAGCCCGCTTTTCGTCAATGGGGATCACGGAGAGGGTGATATCCGCATTGGTTTCCCGATGTCGTTGGATAAACTCGCGGTAGTCCATCCGATAGAGATGATCCCCGGACAAGATCAAAAACTCGTCAATTTCATCCCAAGCCGATAACATCCACTGATATTGACGCACGGCATCAGCGGTGCCCTGAAACCAGTTCGGATTTTCCGGCGTTTGCTGTGCGGCCAGTACTTCCACAAAGCCATCGGAAAAGCCGGAGAAGACATAAGCCCTCGAAATATGGCGATTCAGAGAGGCAGAGTTAAATTGCGTCAGGACATAGATTTTATTAATTTCCGAGTTGATGCAATTGCTCACCGGAATATCAATCAGCCGATATTTGCCTGCAAGGGGGACAGCGGGCTTAGCCCGCTGTTTCGTGAGCGGGTAGAGCCGGGTTCCGGCCCCACCGCCCAAAATAATCGCCATAACATTCTTCATAGAGAAACCTCTTAAGCTGCCGATCTCCGCTACAGTCCAGTTTCTGCCTGAGCGTAACCCTTGACAAGGGGGGATAAGTTAAGAGATGCCGCAAGCCTCAGTTTGCGATTTAAAAAAGCGCAAGCAGGGGATGCAAGACACCTGCTTGCATCCCCGTTTCAAAGGGCTTGAGCGTCGTTTCTAGGCCATAGACCCCATTGTCAACGGCACTTATTTGATAGAAACTTTACCGCCCGCCTCTTCAATTTCCTTCTTGGCCGCTTCAGCATCTTCCTTGGCAATGCCTTCCTTAACAGCCTTAGGCGCTGATTCCACCAATTCCTTGGCTTCTTTCAGACCCAGACCCGTTAAGCTGCGCACAACCTTCAAGATGGCAATCTTCTTGTCGGCTGGAACGTCTTCAAGAACGACATCGAAAGCGGTCTGTTCTTCTTCAGGTTCAGCTGCAGCGCCCGCTGCAGGAGCCATCATCATCATGCCGCCGGCAGGGGCAGCCGCGCTCACGCCAAAGGCTTCTTCGATTTGCTTGACCAGCTCAGAGGCTTCCAGCAAGGTTAAGGATTTTAACTGGTCTAAAATTTGATCGGTTGCAGCAGACATGTATTCCTCTCCTAGTTATCAATGCAATGAAAATTCAAACTTTTTTCGATTAAGCTGCGTCTTTCTCCGCATACGCTTGGATGCCGCGAGCCAAAGAAGCCGGAACTTCGTTGATCCCCACAGCAACCTTGGTTGCCAAGGCATTGATTGCTCCAGCAATCTGGGCCATGAGAATTTCTTTGGGCGGCAAGTCTCCTAGCGCTTTGACCTCAGCTTGAGACAGGGCGCGTCCATCCAATACACCACCGCGAAGTTCAGTTTTCTTGGTGGCTTTTTGGAAATCGAAATAAGCCTTAATGGCCGCACTCATATCCTCTTTAACCAAGACGAAAGCAGATGCCCCTGCTGCATATTCGGTCAAGGGTTGCCAAGCATCATTTCCATCAACGGCAATTTTCATCAAGGTGTTTTTCGTCACCTTGCAGCTTGCGCCGACGGGTCGCAGACGATTGCGCAAATCTGTGATCTCAGAGACGGTTAACCCTTGATAATCAATCACAAAGGTCATTTGTGTCTCTTCAAGGGCCGTTTTGAGGTCAGCCACGATTTGCTTTTTATCTTCTGGCGATCTCCCCACTGTTTTCACCTCCTTAATTGGGTTTAGGCGAGCGTTTTATTCTCTGTCATCTCGCACACGCAAAGAACCTCGGCAATTTTGCCGAGGTTCCCAGTCGAGGCGCAAATTCATGGGTCAAATCGACCGATGCCAATGCTCTAGACGTTGAGACCGGAACCTCGGCAGGCAATTAAGCAAAAAGCACCTGCTGTCTTTGGTGTGGTCAAATATAAAACCGAACGAGATACAAAGAATCTTATTCCTTTAACAGCCCTAGACTAAATCCGCCGATTTCATATCGCGGAGGCTGCTAATATCAACCTCAATGGATGGACCCATTGTTGAAGAAACAAACATACTCCTCCAGTACCGTCCTTTGGCACCGGAAGGGCGATTCCGGTCGATGGTTTCCTGAAGGGCTTTGAGGTTAATCAGTAAATCCGTAGCTGAAAAAGAAGCCTTTCCAAACATAACATGGACAATCCCTGTTCGATCAGCCCGAAATTCTAACTTCCCGGCTTTAAATTCAGTGATCGCCTGGGGTAGGTCAAAGGTGACGGTCCCAGCCTTAGGAGAGGGCATTAGACCGCGAGGGCCAAGGATCCGACCGACTTTTGCGACTTGGGGCATCATGTCTGGGGTGGCAATCAACAGATCGAAATCCATCCGCCCCTTTTGGATTTCATCAATCAGTTCTTCTGAACCCACCACATCGGCACCGGCATTGGTGGCTTCGGCCACTTTTTCGCCTCGAGCAATCACCGCAACGCGCAGGGATTGTCCCGTGCCCTTGGGCAGCGCAACCGTAGTTCGGAGTTGTTGGTCTGTATATTTGGGATCGATCCCCAAACGAACGTGGACCTCAGCCGATTCTGGGAATTTGGCTGTGGCCGTTTTGACCAGTAGCTCCAGCGCTTCCAATGGCGCATAAGCCCGATCTTCAACGAGCTTATTCAGCTCACGCAAACGACGAGAAATTTTTTTCACTTTTACCTCCTGGGGTCATCGCGAAGCCACTGGACCTCTGCCCCAATAAACTGTTTGAATTTTGGATCGATTAGTCAACAACCGTAACGCCCATATTGCGAGCCGTGCCCGCAACAATTCGCATGGCGGCGTCAATATCGTTGGCATTCAAATCAGGCAATTTGGTTTGCGCAATTTCCTGGAGTTGTGCCGTTGTAATTTTGCCCACTTTTTTCTTGTTCGGTTCGCTTGACCCCTTGTCGATTCCGGCAGCTTTCTGAATAAGGACAGAAGCGGGCGGCGTCTTGAGGATAAACGTAAAACTCCGATCTTCAAACACTGAGATTTCGACCGGAATCACCAGGCCGACTTGATCAGCCGTACGGGCGTTATATTCCTTACAAAACATCATGATGTTGACCCCATGCTGACCCAGGGCAGGGCCAATGGGAGGAGCAGGGTTTGCTTTGCCCGCCGTAATGGCGAGCTTAATCACTGCAACAACCTTCTTTGCCATTGCTTAATTCTCTTTACGTACCTGATTGAACTCTAATTCGACCGGGGTATCCCGACCAAAAATCGATAGCAAGGCTTTTAACTTGCTCCGTTCGGGACTGACCTCAATAACTTCCCCGTCAAAATCTTTGAAGGGACCACTGAGCACTTTAACCTTGTCCCCTATTGCCATATCGATTTTGACAACAGGCTCTTGCTCTTGAACCGAGCGGAAAATCCGCTCGACTTCAGAGGGACCTAAGGGCATCGGTTTAACGTGCCCTCTTCCTCGCCCGTACCGACGCTTTTGCTCCGCTCCGACAAAATTGATGACGTTGGGGGTGTTTTTAACCACCTGCCAAGTCTCATCGTCCAGGAACATTCGCACTAATACGTAGCCAGGAAACGTTTTTTCTTCGCCCGATAGCCGGGATCCATCTTTGCGGAGCTTAACCGTGGGCGTTTGCGGAATCTCAATTTGAATGATGCGGTCAGCAACATCCAAGGTTTGCAGACGCTGTTCCAAGTTAGACTTCACTTTTTTCTCGCAGCCGGATGCCACTTGTACGGCATACCAGTGACTCGCCTCAGGGGATAGTTCCTCGGAGACGCTTTCGGGAGAATCAAAATCGGGGCGTTCGTCTGACATGAGCATAGGTTATGGAAATATCTGCTTGGAAAGCCATTCGAATAGGTTGTCCACCAAGGAAATGGAGATCGCAGACAAGGCAACCATTAAAATCACTGAGACTGATTCGCTGATCAGTTGCTGCCGATCTGGCCAAACCACTTTGGCCAACTCCTCTTTGGTTTCTTTAACAAATTCTCCGGGCGAGAACCCTGTAGATATTTGCTTGTTTTCAATGTCTTTTTTAGTCACCGTTTCTCATACCCAATCGCTCGCGATCGCAGCGCTATCCAAATTGAAGGCCACTTGATCCAACCTAGGCTTGCCCAGCAAAAAGAACCTTGACCAAACCCTCAGAAGATGAAGAGCGCGCCCTGGAGGACTTGAACCCCCGACATCAGGTTTTGGAGACCTGCGTTCTACCAACTGAACTAAGAGCGCATGATCTATATCGCATTGGGCAAGAGAGACAAAGACTTTGCTCAGGCAAGCCTATCTATTTTACCGTCTAATGCCTGCTTCAAGCATGAGACTTACAAGTCGCGGTCGAAACGCTGTTTGACACGGGTGGCTTTACCCACGCGATCGCGAAGGTAATAGAGCTTCGCACGGCGGACTTTACCCCGACGAATGATCTTGATGCTCTCCACACGCGGGGAATGGAGTAAGAACACGCGTTCTACCCCAATGCCTTGAAAAACGCGTCGGACGGTAATGGTTTCGCTGATGCCGCCATTGCGTTTCGCAATAACAGTCCCTTCATAGGGTTGGGTTCGTTCTTTGTTGCCTTCCTGAATGACAACGCCAACGCGAACCGTATCCCCTACATAGATTTCGGGCAAATCCTTTTTTTGATATTCCGCTTCGATTGAGCGGATAATCTCCTGAGCGTGCATAGGTTCTCACAAAAGTCGCAAGATCCGATTGTAAAGTAATCTAGATGCAATTGTCCAGCGTTTTGAACCCTTTATTCGACGGGCCGCAGAATCTGGTCAATGTTTTGTTCCCAGCGCCGACCATCGAAGGGTTGGAGATGAAACAGGGTTAATAGGGTGTCGAGCGGTTCGTCCAAGCAGCGCAAATTCACATCGAACTGATCGGGGTGCGATCGCGGTCGATAGAAGGGGGCAATGCCGCAGATCCGGCAAAAGTGGTGCTGGGCCACCCCGGTATTGAAGGTATAGGTCTGTAACGCTTCTGTCCCTTGCAACAACTCAAATTGGTCTGGGGGTACAATAAGGTGCAAAAAGCCTTTTTTTTGGCAGATGGAACAGTTGCAGTCTAACGCCTCGAATCGTTCCACCCGAACTCGAAAGCGGATAGCCCCGCAGTGACAGCCCCCAGTAAAATGGCGAGGCAGGTTGGATTCAGATGACACAGGTGGGGGTTGCCACATCATTTCCGAAGATTGAGGTAGGGCTTATATGGACCGACGACAGCAATCATTCCTTATCGGCGGCATTTTTGCGGTCTGTGGGGTGGGGGGCTGGCTGTATGCCGGACCCTATATTACGTTGTACCAAATGTATCAGGCCATCAATCAACAAAATGCCTTAAAAATTTCCGAGCATGTGGACTTTCCCGCCCTTCGCGAAAGTGTAAAGTCGAATCTAAGTGCAGTTGTGACGAAAGAGTCCGCTCAACAGGGCAACGCGATTTTGGGATTATTGGGAGCGGCTCTAGGGAGTTTGGTGGCCAGTCCCGTCATTGATGCGGTGGTCACCCCAGAGGGGGTTGCCGCTCTCCTGCAAGGACAGCAACTTCAATTAGATGGAGCGCAAGATCGCCCCCGTTTCTCGAAGGAAGCCCACCCAGTTGAGGTTCAGTCTCGGTATGAATCGTTTAATCAGTTTTCTGTGAGTGTTAAACCCAAGGGGCAAGATGCCGTACCGATT
>JBAVRC010001028.1:0-7719 GCA_049694615.1 Thermosynechococcaceae cyanobacterium
CACATCCCCCACCCCAATATGTCCCTCAGCCAAGCGAGGATCTGCATTGGTGGCCCGACGGTAAGCCAGCATCGCATCGTCTAAATTGCCTTGGGACAGGAAAATAGCGCCCGCTCGGACATTGACCTTGGCATTCCGGGGTTCTAGGCGTGTGGCTTCGGCGGCAGACGTGAGGGCACCGGCGACGTTGCCTTGGGCCATTTGGGCATAGGCTAACCCGATTTGTACCTCACCACTTTTAGGCGAAAGCTGTACGGCTTGCTGTAACGCCGTCACCGCTTCCGGGATCCGTTGCTGTTGCAGGGCCAAAATACCCAAAGACCGATAGGCATTCGCATTTTTGGGATCCACCGCCACCAGCCGTTGGTACATTTCTAGGGCTGCGGGAAAATTGCGCTGGCGGCTATACACCACTGCCAATCCTTCATAGGCAGGCAGGAGTTTTGGATCCAGTGTAATGGCCTGTTGATAGTACTGGGATGCATTATTGTAATCGCTCAAATTGGCATAGCAATAGGCCAATGCATAGTAGAAATTCGAATTGCGACTATCGATGGAGATCGCCTGCTGATACGCTTGAATCGCCTCTCTATAAAACCCCTGCTGTGACCGAATGTAACCAATTGCCGAGTAAATGCGAGGATTTTTGTTATCCAGTTGCGAAGCTTGGAGGTAGGCAACTAAGGCCGCATCGTATTGGCGCGAATCGATGGCGGCACGACCCTTTTTGAACAGTTCAAACAATTGCAATTGATTCGCCGGAGAAGGCGACGAGGGCTTGACTTGGGCCTGAACGGGAAATGACACCATCGAGCCGAGGCTAAAGGCCAAAGCAAGGCTTGTCATCAAAACCGGATATAACCGCACGCATCACTCCTCATTTACAAAACGTAGATAACCTTAACGCAGGTTTACCCCTGCGTTAAGAGTAATCGCAAGGTTAAGACATTGGACCGGACTTGCGCTACATCATGAATAGGATTCCCAGTCTACTAGACCCTGGTTCCGCTGTCGAAAGTCAATTTGACCTTCAATGCCAACCAGACCTCGGATTTATAGACGGAACTCTACCCATTTTCGGTTTCCGGCCCCAAATGGGTTTCCACACTCAGTCCCCAAGGGAGGCAAGCATGACCGGCTTCCGTAACGTTGCAATTGTGGGGCCTTACTCCAGCGGTAAAACCACGCTCTTGGAAAGTTTACTCCATGTCACAGGCGTGATTAACCGTAGGGGTTCGGTCAAAAATGGAAATACCGTGGGGGATGCCTCGGCAGAAGCCCGCGCCCGTCAAATGAGTACAGAACTATCGGCTGCCAGTCTTGACTATGGCAGCCTTCATTTTACGTTTTTAGATTGTCCCGGTTCTGTGGAATTGGGGCAGGAAGGCTTAAATGCTTTGGTTGGCGTCGATGCGGCAGTGATTGTTTGCGAACCCGATCCGCAAAAAGTTCTCACCCTTTCGCCATTGTTTCGGATATTGGACGAGTGGCAAATTCCCCATCTGGTGTTTGTCAACAAACTGGATCGTGCCATTGCGCCCTTCCAAGAGGTCATGGAGGCCCTCAAGCAAGTCTCCAGTCGCCCTTTGGTGTTGCAACAATACCCCATCGGCCAGAATGAAACCCTGGTTGGGTTTATTGACTTAATTACTGAACAAGCCTTTCAA
Organism: Thermosynechococcaceae cyanobacterium; assembly: GCA_049694615.1. GTDB lineage: Bacteria > Cyanobacteriota > Cyanobacteriia > Thermosynechococcales > Thermosynechococcaceae > JAAURS01. The sequence goes on from JBAVRC010001028.1 coordinate 1,668, forward strand.
TACCATCCAGACGCGCCAGCTGACCCCATTCCATTGCCCGCAGACTTGCAAGCCCAAGAACACCAAGCGCGGGCGGACATGTTGGAAACCCTCGCCGAATTCGACGATCATCTGTTGGAAGAACTGCTAGAAGATATTGAACCCCCCACCGCTGAGGTCCTCAAAGACTTCAAGGAAGAACTGGGAGCCGATCTGATTGTTCCGGTCCTCGTTGGTGTGGCAGAGCAAAGCTTTGGGGTGCGCCATTTGCTGGATATTCTGGTCAAAGAAGCCCCCGATGCTAGCGAAACAGCCCAATTACGAGGCTTAGGCACTGAGGACCACTCTGTGGCACAGGTGTTGAAAACCTTTATGTCGGCCCAAGGGGGCAAATTATCCTTGGTGCGGGTTTGGCAAGGCACCCTGACCGATGGCATGACCCTCAATAAGGTGCGGGTCAGTGGCCTGTACCGTCTGTTGGGCCAACAACAGTTGAGCGTATCCCAGGCGAGCGCAGGCGAAATCGTGGCCCTAGGCCGGATGGAAGGGATTCAAACGGGGGATACCCTCTGGGGCAACGGTTTTAGTGAAACGGGTCTAACGCTGCTCCGGGCCGATCGCTTGAATGGGGTCTTTGGCCAAGCCATCCGGCCCCAAAACCGCAAAGACGAGGTGAAACTCACCACGGCCTTGAATAAGCTCAGCGAGGAGGATCCATCTCTCCGGTGGGAGCATCGGGAGGATACCCATGAAATGGTGCTCTGGGGCCAAGGCGAAATTCATTTGCTGATTGCCAAGGAGCGCTTGGAGCGCAAGTATAATTTGCCCGTGGTTGCCCAGATGCCCCATGTGCCCTACTGTGAGACGATTCGCAAGGCTGCCACCAGTCATGGGCGCTACAAGCACCAAACCGGGGGGCACGGACAGTTTGGCGATGTTTATCTCGACATTCAGCCCCAACCGCGCGGCGAAGGATTTCGGTTTGCCGAAACCATTGTGGGGGGTGTGGTCCCTCGACAATATATTCCCGGAGTGGAAATGGGGGTAAGGGAATTTCTCGCCCACGGGATGTATGGGTTCCCGGTGGTGGATGTATCGGTCACCTTAACCAATGGGTCCTATCATTCCGTGGACAGCTCGGAGCAAGCCTTTAAGCAGGCGGCCCGGTTAGCCATGCAGTCCGGGTTGCCCAACTGTCAGCCTGTTTTGCTCGAACCTGTTGAGCGGATTACACTTTCGACGCCGACAGAGTTTACCGCTAATATTCTGCGGCTGGTGACCAATCGGCGGGGACAGGTGCTGGGCTATGAAGGTAAGGCCGGTTGGCAAGGGTGGGATGAGGTTTCGGCCTATTTGCCCATGGCCGAAATGCGCGACCTGATTACGGAATTGCGATCGCTCACCCAAGGGGTCGGATTCTTTCAGTGGCAGGATGACCATATGCAGGAGGTGCCGGAAAAAATTGCCGAACGGGTTTTGGCCACAGCCAGCGTATCGTCAGCGAGCTAACGACCTCAGATCCATTGGGGTGCAAAATTTTGCGCCCCAATGGGTCCACACGGATTTAGACGGCGCTATTCAGCATCTTGCATAATCTTAGGCACCCGAAAAAAGTCATCGTCTCGGTCGGGGGCATTGGCTAAAATCGACTCTAGGTCGTTGCAAGGGGCGAGATCGTCTGGGCGCGTAATATTGCTGACATCGATGGCACGAGTGGTTGGTGCAACATCGCGTACATCGAGTTCCCCCAGTTGCTCGAAATAGTCCAAAATGCTGCCCAACTGGGTGGTAAACTGGGCTTCTTCGGCTGGGGTTAATTCAAGACGCGCCAAGTGTGCCACTTTACGAACCTGTTCTTGATCAATCATGATGCATCGCAGTTCCTAAAGATCTGGGTCTAATACACATCCATCGTGGAACGTCCGGTGGTCTTCAGCCAGTTTTGGGCTTCAATGTAATTGTTGGGTGCAATGCGAATGGCGCGTTTCCAATAGTCGGCAGCTTGATTAAAAAAGGTTTCTGCATCTTCGAGTTGCCCAGCTTCAGCTGCTTGTTCGCCTTGGTAGTGAAAAATCACAGCCACATTATTGAGGGCTTGCGGCAATTGCCCATTGATATTGAGCGCCTGATGATAGTACTCCAAGGCTCGCTCGTGTTCTCCGTTACTGGCATGAATCAGACCCATGTTGTAGAGAATATAGCTGCGATCATTGAGATCGTTTTCTAGCCTGAGGGCTTCTTCGTAGTTGTCTAGGGCCTCTGCATATTCACCATCGGCCTGGGCAGACATTCCATCTCGGTAATAGGCAAAGGCTTCTTTATCGCGTTTGCTGGCTGGCAATATCTTTAAGATGATATCGGCCATGACCGTAAAGGACTTATCGATGAAATTATCGTTGCGCTGTGTACGTGGCATGTTGGCCTCGGAGACTGAATGCGGGCAAATGCCCTAAGGTTGGCAATGTTTCCCTATCAGTGTATCAGGTTCTGGAATGGCTTACAGGCAGGGACTTTGAGCATGATCTACGATGATGCCCTAATGATCCAACCTATTTCCATCCCTTTGTCCCAATCTAGATTGCTAGACGTTTGCCCCAGTAGCTAGCCTTGTTTTGCCGCAGACTCCACAACCAATCGAGCGGTTTGTAAGGCTCTGGCCAGTTCGGCCAAAGTGATTTGTAATGACGCATTCGGATCTATGGCAACCATACCATCCGGCGTTTGTTCTAGGGTTTCAAAATGCAGGTGGGGGCCTGTGGAGTTTCCGGTGCTGCCTACCAGCCCAATGACCGTTCCCTGCTGCACCCATTGGCCCGGTTTAACAAACACATCCGAGAGGTGGGCATATCGGGTTTCGGCTTTGCCCTGGTTATGGTCGAGCAAAATCGATAGACCGTAGCCGCCCAAAACCTCTGCAAGGCTTACTTTGCCAGAATAGGCTGCCAGTACAGGTGTTCCCATCGGCGCACCTAAGTCGGTCCCGGAATGGAAGCGCCATTCGCCTGTGATGGGATGTATCCGCCAGCCAAAGACGGAGGTAATATCCACTGGAATGGGCAAGGGGAAAATCATACGTTCCCCATTGGGCATGATCCACTTTAAGGGATTGGCGCTGGTCAATGGCTTAACAACTAAGTTCTGAGGCGGAACCGCCGCATAGCGCAAGGTATTTTGAACCGTTTCGGCACTGACTGGACTGGAATCAGCTGCATTCCACCCCGTCGATTCGCTGCTTGCCCAAGCAGGTGCTTCTTGTGACAGGGTTGAGGGCATGGCATACCGTTGTTCGGCAGGTGGCGGACCACACAGACTGGCCGCGATCGCCTGTCCGGCAGACAAGGTAGCCTGACAACCGGACGTACGATCATTCACGACGATTTCGTCGGGGGGATTATAAGGTTCGGTGGCTCCGACGCTGTAATCCTGGGTATCAATGTAGGGATCGGAGGCTTGGGTCGGGGCTGGTTCCGGCGGTGCTTCTACAGCCACGGGTGGGTGAGGTGCTACATCGGGGGCGGGTTCAGGCTCATAGGCGGGTGCAACGGGGTCCGGTGAGATCGCCGCCGGTTCTGGGGCAGGCGGTTCTGGATCAAAGGGGACGGTCTCAGCGGCAGGGCTTTCCGGGATGATTAAATCTTCGGCGATCGCAGATCGGGACCAGCCCAGTGCGGTCACTCCAGCCAGACCCACCCAAAGCTGCAACAGCAGAAAGGATAGGGGACGAATAGTTTGGGATTTTCCCGGAGCGCTTTGATGACGAAGCCGAAGCATATTCCAACCTCAAACAGACCACAGGGCAGTTATCAACGTGTCTCGATAAACACTTGTTATATTATGGGGAACATTGCCCATTCTGGGGCAGCAAGTCAGCCGACGCATCAACAGGGGTATCAAACTGGAGCGTTAAGGTGCGGCTTAAGGGAGCAATCGCCTGATCCGAATTGACCGCTCGCAATAACCCCAAGTAATCGGGCAAAATGCCTTCAATACCTGTTTTTTGCCATTGTTCGTAGCCGATCTCAACCCCCTGCAAAATCAGGGCAGTCAATTTTTCTAGAGACGATAAGGCAGGAGGGTTAGGTTCCCGGTTGTCGCCCTGCAAGGCAATCCCTTCGGCTGGGACCGGGTTGCGCCAATTAATCCCAATCCCAATGACAGCTCGGTCAATGCGACCCTGCTGAATGGTGGTTTCGGTCAGAATCCCGCCTAGCTTTTTGCCGTGAAGCAACAAATCGTTGGGCCACTTTAAGCCGACGGGAATCTGCTGCTCCCGCAAGGCTTTCGCGATACCTAAAGCGCTACAGACCGTCAATTGAGCACTTTCATCGGCGGCAATGTTGGGGGCGATCGCAACGGAGAGATAGAGTCCGCCCAGTGGTGAGCACCAGGTCCGGCCCCATTGCCCTCGACCGGCTTCCTGTTGCAGCGCTAGAACAGCGGTTCCAGGCTGTGCCCCTTCGCCCAATTGTTGCCAGAGTTGGGAACTGGTGGAGGTTAGGGTTTCAAACACATAGAGTGGATGCCCCATCCACTGCGCGGTTTGTGCGGTACGAAAGATGTCGTAGCGGAAGGTCATCGCGGAATCACTGTCCTGCATTCAAGAGTTGCTCAGCCGTTAGTGTCAGGCTGGGAAAGGTGGGGGATGCGATCGCCATCGTCCCCGTAAATGGCTGTTCCTGATAGGACTGGTCGATAAGCGTTAGGACCAAAACCACCTGGCGTTGGGGATCAATGAGCCAATATTCGGGAATGCCCCGTTCGGCATATTCTTGGCGTTTTTCAACGTAATCGCGATCATAGTTTTTTGCTCCGGGTTCACCGGGGGAAACTACTTCCACCACCAGGGCTGGAGCGGGCATATCTGCTCGAACCATAGACCTTGACGCCAGAGCGATCGCCCCTGCCCCCTCTGCCGTCAACACCAGCAAATCAGGATAACGACAAGATGCCAACGCTGTAGCGGTTTCAAGCTCAGTTTTATTGCGTAATCGGTCCAGTGGGACAAATTGGGCTAATGCCATCAACAGAAATAGGGCAATTCTTGTATTCAGATCGCTTTCCGCACCCATTTCGATTAATGCCCCATTGACCAGTTCATAGCGGGTATCGGTGTCATCGTCATAGTCAAGATACGCCTCAAGGGTCATGGGTCGAGTGGTGGCGACGGTCATGAGTCGATTCTCCTGGAATGATTCTTATGTTCAGACGTGACAAGGGCTTATCGTCCGGCCTTCAAGATTTGTTCGGCGGTTAGCATCAGGTTGGGAAAACCAGGAGAAGCGATCGCCATCGTCCCCGTAAATGTTTGTTCCTGATAGGACTGATCGATAAGCGTTAGGACCAAAACCACCTGGCGTTGGGGATCAATCAGCCAATATTCAGGAATGCCCCGTTCAGCATATTCTTGGCGTTTTTCAACATAATCGCGATCATAGTTTTTCTCTCCTGGTTCGCCGGGAGAAACTACTTCCACGACGAGGGCAGGGGCGGGCATATCAATGGTGATGACATCGCTGCTGGCAGTCTCCAGCGCATCGGCACAGGCCATGGACAACACCACAAAATCAGGTTGTCGTACCGTTGCAGCCAGACTATAGACTGCAATCTGTACGCCGATAGTCAGGCGCTCAGTCGAAAGACCCAAATGGAGAAATGTCCCAAACAAAAATGAAGCAATTCGATGGTTTAATCGACTTTCGGGGGGCATTTCGACTAACATCCCATTCGCCAATTCATAGCGAGTATCGGTTCCATCGTCATAGTTGAAGTATTCCTCAAGGGTCATAAGTCGAGTGGTCGTAACAGTCATGGGTCAATCCTCCTGGGATGGTCCTCATTGTCAGATAAGGGGTCATCGTCCCGCATTCAAGATTTGTTCAGCCGTCAGAATCAGGCTGGAAAAACTAGGAGAGATGATTGCCATTGTTCCGATAAACCGTTGTTCCTGGTAAACCTGATCCACCAGTGTTAGCACGACAACGACTTGACGTTGGGGGTCAATCAGCCAATATTCAGGAATGCCCCGTTCAGCATATTCTTGGCGTTTTTCAACATAATCGCGATCATAGTTTTT
>JBAVRC010001029.1:0-1695 GCA_049694615.1 Thermosynechococcaceae cyanobacterium
GCCCAATCGCGCCAATGGGCAAATTGTGCCGGCGTGAGGGTGGGGGTGAGGGGATGATGGTATAAGGCGGTTTGGGCTAGGGTGGTGGCCTGCTGATAGAGCAGTTTGAGGCTGGGGTTTTGGGTGCGCTGGGTTTGGGCAGACCAATATTGGGCGGGCAGGAGCTGGTCAAGTATCCAGGTGAGGCGTGCGGGGTCGGTGGTTTGGTTGTGCAGATCTTGTCGTACCCAGTTCCACCAGGAGTCCACACCAGCGACCAAGTCAGGTAGGAGGTTTTGCCACTGAGCAATACTGCCGGAGCGATCCGGTAATTGAGTGGACTGTTGGATCTGTTGCAGGGTGCGGGTGTGAGTTTGCAGTTGGGTCAGAAGCTGGGCGGTGGTTTGGGCTTGGTTGGTGGCGATACTGAAGGGATGGAGGGTGGTGGTGATCTGGTGCAGGCATTGCTGATAGTCAAGTTGGGCGCTCAGGAGTTGGGTGGCTTGGGCTTGGAGTTGAGCCAATAACTCTTCCTGGTCGGGCATTTGGGCAACTTTGGGCCAACGGCGTTGCACCTGCGTCAACTGCCGGGCCAGTTCTTGGCCAATGCCTTGGGATAAGCCGCGCAGGGCATGAAATAGATCGGGTAGACTAGGACAGCCCCAGGCTTGTTCGGCCAGTTTGATTAGGGCTTTGGCCCGGTCACTGACGCAGTAGCGTACTTGCAATCCCAGTTGTGCTAAGGCTTGACTGGCATGGGTTTGCCAGGTTTCATAGCGACTGTCGGTGGTGTTCGTTTCCAGGACAATAAAGCCACTGGCTAAATCCATCAGCACCAGTACCACTTGCTCGAAAAAGGTTTCATCGACAGCAGCACAAATGTCCAGGGGCGCAACTTGCCGTTCCCGATATTGTTGCTGCTGTTGTTGCTGATAAGTGAGAATATTAGTTTCTATTTGCGTTTTTAATTGCCGCACAGAGCTGACCGACAGGCCGATATGACGATCTAAGCGTAACAGCTTAAAATAGGCTGAGACTGTTTCACAGCCCACCCCCCGTTGGCAACAAAACACAAATACGGTGGCCAAGACCAAGATTTTTAACCATTCAGCACCTGCCGGACTGTCCCACAAGCCTGATTCCGGGTGCTGCTGTCGCCGTTGCATGGCTTGCCGATGCCGATGCACGCTACTTTTGCTGATGCCCAAAGTTTGGGCCAGGGCACGAATGCTAGGGACAGCGCCCTGCCCTAGGGCTTGCATGACTTTTTGACAACGTTCTCGTATAGTATGTGGCATCGTTTTCCTGTTTTCTTGTTAAGAAAACGATACCTGTCCGTACGGTTCCCGTGCGGGCTTTTTTACAATCAGCCGCAATAGTTCAAGAGGTAGGTACCTGTCCCGCTTTATGACGATAGCCAGAAAACAGCACAACAGCATCAGGCACCAGGGCATTAGTTCCACGAATCGGGTATAGCTGACTAGGTTAGGGAAGGCGCTATGCCAATGGGGGCGCACACACAGGGTATAAAAGTCCTTAAAGGTGCGAAATCCGGAACAATGAAAAGCAATCACGATTGTCATCACTTCACTCAGTTTCAATCGAGACCGACACCGTTTCTCGCCAGGCATCGACGGTAATTGCGGCTGACGTGACCAGGTTTGTTCAAACTGTTGGCAGAAGTCGTCCACTTCACAGAAGAGGGCGGTGATATCC
>JBAVRC010001030.1:0-1731 GCA_049694615.1 Thermosynechococcaceae cyanobacterium
GTTGATCAACTGTTCAGTGCCGGCCCATGTGTTGGTGCCAGCCGGTTCGTTGTTGGGCGATCGCAGCCGTCAAGTGCACCTAGAGATCGGACCTGAGGTTAGGGCCAGTCCAATTTTAAAAGCCCCACAGGCAGTGCGATCCCTGGCCCCCGAAACCCAGCCAATGCATCCCAAACCGGACCCCCTTAAACCCCAACAGGCGAATTCGCCGACGGTCCAGCGTCAGCCTGAAGCACCCAGCCGCCCTCAAGATGAACAGGAAGAACCCATTTCAACCTACGTGTATCCTCAAAACAGCCCTGACCTATCCTCCAATGGGGTTGACGCTGCCGAAGATGCAGAACCGATTGCGCCACCCTTTGTCCATGGACAAGCCTACGTGGTCAATTTGTTATCGACCTTGTTACCCAATCGTGCCAATTCAACGTCTTCTGGACCAAATCCCTAACCGTATGGGTAGAGTAGAGGGGAAACATAACGATTTATGAGGCATCACCATTGAGGTCGCCAATGCGAGCAGGCCGAATTCCCTCCAGAGCCATCCGCGAAACGGCACTGGGTTTAGTATCTACCCAGAGTTTTCCGGCCATCGTCGGTACGGCAGACATGATGTTAAAGTCAGCGGGCGTTACCCTTGTCGGGTATGAAAAGACAGGGAGCGGCCACTGCACGGCCATTGTGCGCGGGGGAATTGCCGATGTACGTTTGGCCGTAAAGACGGGAGAGGAAACCGCCAAACAGTTTGGCCAGTATGTGTCGAGTTTGGTGTTGGCGCGACCGTTACCCAACCTAGAAGCCGTGCTTCCCATCAGTTCGCGGCTGGCTCAACTGTCGCAAAACGGTTCAACCAGTCGCCTCAGTAATCAGGCAGTCGGCTTATTAGAAACACGCGGTTTTCCGGCCATGGTTGGCGCTGCCGATATTATGCTCAAGTCGGCAGAGGTGAACCTCTCTGCCTACGAAACCATTGGTGCCGGACTATGTACCGTCATTATTCGCGGCTCAGTTGCCGATGTAGCCGTTGCAATTGAAGCGGGAATGCATGAGGCCGAGCGCATTGGCGAATTGAATGCCGTTATGATCATTCCGCGACCGCTAGACGATCTGGAGCAAACCCTACCCATTGCCAGTTGTTGGCTGGAGAAGCCAGAACCCTTAGCTATTCCGCTAAACTTGAAGCAAAAAGTCCGAGAAATGGTCGAACTACCTGAATTGAAGGAAATCTCTCGCACACAGGAAGAGTAAACGTCTCTCTCGACAAGCACAAATAACTGGGGCAAAATAAGATCTGCTACATCCCAGTTTGAGACAAGACCTTAAATGCTGTTTTTTATAGCTGCCTTCTTTTTCGTTAGTGTCTCCTACCTTATAGTTCGTCAATATGCATTGACCCGTTGGCGTCGAACCCATTGTCCATTATGTGGCTACACCTTATTTCGCATTAAACGTACGGCAACTGATCGCATTTGGGCAACAATTTTAAGGATCCCGATCAAACGATATGAATGTGAGCATCATCGGTGTCACTGGCAAGGGCGATCTACTCTAGCAATCCGCCCAGCTGAGGAAGGTGAAACATTACAACAGACTCAGCTTTTGCCCTCTAACCCTAGTGGGAAATTTGGATCTAAAATCATTGGCTCAGACAAAGTCAAACAAGAAGACTTAAGTCAAAGTTTATACAGTTCTCTAAGCCAAAACAATTTTATTTTAAACTATCATCCTGTAGTC
>JBAVRC010001031.1:0-14106 GCA_049694615.1 Thermosynechococcaceae cyanobacterium
CTGCTACAGCGAGCCTAAAGATGACCTATTGTCTTGCCATTTTGAGTCGAGCCGGGTTGGTGATGGCCGCTGATTCGCGGACCAACGCGGGGGTCGATTTCGTCTCCACGGCCCAAAAACTATTCGACTTTTCTGTGCCGGGAGAGCGGGTCATTCTCCTGTGTACGGCAGGGAACCTGTCGATGACCCAAAATATTTTGACCTTAATCCGACGGGATCTGAAAACGCAGACAGCGACCAATCTCCATACCATCCCTTCCATGTATGAGATTGTGCAATACATGGGGCATCTCACGCGAAAAGTCGTTGAGGATAATCGGGAGTGGCTTGAAAAAGACCGTATTGATGGGACCTGTACGTTTTTAGTGGGCGGTCAAGTGAAGGGGGAACTGCCGGAACTGTACATGATTTACCCCCAAGGCAACTTTTTGCAGGCGACCCATGAAACCCCTTACCTCCAGATTGGTGAAATCAAATATGGCAAACCTATCTTAGATCGGGTGATTCAGTACGGTAACACCACCTTGGACGAAGCCGCTAAATGTGCGCTCCTATCGCTCGACTCCACCATGAAATCGAATATTTCAGTGGGTCCACCCATTAATTTGGTGATGTACGAGACCGATTCGTTCCACACCGACAACCGTCGTAAGTTTTTGAAAGGCGATCCCTATCTGGAGCAAATTCGTCGGTCCTGGGAAAATTCCCTCAAACAAGCCTTTAAAGATTTACCTGTTCTGTATTGGCAACAACCGGAGGATCAGCACCAAGCAGGGAATTGGTTGTCCCCCAGCAACGTGTACGACCTTTGAGAGGTTTTAGTCAATGTTGAGAACGGTTGCCGCGTCAAGGGCCATGGCCTCTTCCAGGGCTTCTAGGTTCAACAGTCTTTGACAATAGTCTCTGAGGGTATCGTTGACCCAATGGCGATCGCCCCCATTCGCGATTAAATGGACCAGGGGTTCGTCGGCATCGGGCAAGACCAATAGCCAATTGTCAGTGTGTGTGGATGGTTTGATTTTGACGCCATCAATGAGGTCTAATTGCTCCATGGGATGGGTTTCTACCAGATGGCGCATGAGCGTGCCCTTCCGGTTCCAGGGGCAACGAATCGTCTGGGTTTTATAGTAAACCGTGGGCAATGCGGTTCTTAATTTGCCGAGGGTTTGGCCTTGGCGCATCAACATTTCAATTAGTTTGGCGATGGAAAACATGGCATCGAACCCAGGATGCAGTTGCGGAAAAATGAACCCGGTTTCAGCACTGCCCCCCATCACCACACTTGCATTGCAACAACAGGTTTCCATGAGGGCGGTGGGATTTGCCTTGGTCCGCAACACGTGCGCCTGATGTCGACGGGCAATGCAATCGACGGCACTAGACACATGGACTGGAACCACAACGGTTCCACCGGGGTTAGTGCGCAGGCTAATATCGACCATGAGCGCGGTCAGTTGTTCGCCTTGAATGGCACAACCCGCTTCATCTACCAAAATGAGTTGCTCGCCATTGGCCGAGACTTGTACCCCTAAATCGGCTTTAAGGGCTGCGACGACGGGGCCGAGTTGAGCCAACAATTCTTCGCGCTCGGACGAGGTGGGCGGAATTTGTCGCAGGCTGGCATTGAGGACCACCACATCGCAGTTTACTTTGTTGAGCAATTGGGGCAAAACCGCCCCAGACACGGCATAAACGTAGTCAATCACCACTTTGAAGGGACGTTGTGCCAGGTTCGACAGGTTTAAGAGTTTCTCAAATCCCCTGGCATAAGACTCTAAGACTTGACTGGGATTGGTGATGTAGCCAATTTCGGCAATGGGTGCTCGCCGAAAGTCTTCTTTGAAAAATGCGCCTTCGATTTTCTTTTCTTTTTGTTTTGATAGGTTAATGCCTTGGGCATCGAAAAATTCGATCAAGATAAAGTCGGACCGTGCGGGATGAATGCGCACATGAATACCACCCGCCACGCCCAAGATCTGGGCTGCATAGCGGGCAATGGGAATGGCCATGGCTTCCAGATTCTGAACATGGATGCCCACCGACATCAACCCAGAAATCAGCGATCGCGACACCATGCGCGAAATACTGCGTTGATCGCGAGATACCATGACCTGGGATCCGGGTTTGAGGGTGGAGGCAAAAGCGGCCCCTAGCTTGACGGCAAATTCCGCCGTAATGTCGATGTTGGCGAGGCCCGCGACGCCGCGCTGTCCGAACAAATGGCGCGGTGCGGTGTTCCCCCAAATTAAGTTGATATTGAGCGTGGCTCCCGGTTCGATATTTTTACTGGGCCAGACCCGCACACCCGCACTCACCTGGGCTTCTTCCCCCACTACCGACAAGGAACCGACCACTGCCCCCTCCAGCACCAAGGCCCGTCGATCCACCCTAGCGCCCCGCGCGATGACACAGGCCCTGAGACGCACTTCCTCGCCAATAATGGCTCCATTCCAGACAATGGATCGGCTGATTTGGGTATCGGCCCCCACAGCGACGTTATCGCCAATAACCGTACCGGAATTTAAAACGGCGCGGGGACCAATGCGACAATTTTCGCCAATCAACAGGGGTGGATGCAGGGTTGCCTCGGGATCGATGGTGGTATTAACGCCCACCCATATCCCGGTCTGCCGCCTCGGATAGGGAAAGTCTACCTGTACCCGACCTTCGAGGGCATCGTATTGGGCCAGACGATAGGCATCTAAGCTGCCAATGTCGCACCAATAGCCGTCGGCGACATAGCCGTACAGGGGAATCCCTTGAGCCAACAGCAATGGAAACAAATCGCTGGAAAAATCGGCAGGTTCGTTGTCGGGCAAGTAAGCCAGCACCTCCGGTTCGAGGATATAAATCCCCGTATTCACCGTGTCCGAAAAGATTTCGCTGGAGGACGGTTTTTCTAGAAATCGGCTAATGCGCCCTTGAGAATCGGGGATCACCACCCCAAATTCCATGGGATTGGGAACACGGGTGAGGACGAGGGTGGCTTTGGCACCCGTACGACGGTGAAAGGCGATCGCAGCGGACAAGTCGAAGTCCGTCAGACTATCGCCGCTGATCACCAAAAAGGTGTCGGACAGGAGGGGGGCAATGCGCTTGACACAGCCTGCGGTGCCGAGGGCTTGTTCTTCCTCGACCGCATAGGTCATCTGAACGCCAAAGTCGGCCCCATCGCGGAAGTAATCGCGCATCACGTCGGGTAAGTAATATAGCGTGGCGACGATTTCCGCGATGTGGTGGCGCTTGAGCAGGTTCAGGATATGTTCGGCAATGGGACGATTGAGAATCGGTACCATGGGCTTGGGCAGATCATAGGTGAGCGGCCTCAGCCGCGTCCCTTCGCCACCCGCCATGAGTATCGCTCTCATAACGCCTCCTAGGCGGCTAAAACCCTAGATTGGGTAAGGGCTTCAACCAAACTGCGCACGGCGGCAATCATGGCCAGTTCGCTGTTGAGCCGATTCACGGCGGACCCAACCCCAATGCCACTAGCTCCGGCGGCGATCGCCAAAGGGGCCGTGACGCTGGACAAGCCCGATGCACACAGCACTGGAATAGACACCGCTTGGGCAATTTCATAGGCAGCGGCCAGAGTGGGAGCTGCTTTTTCCATGAGACCCAAGGTGCCGGGATGGGTGGGTTGGCTGCTGGTGCCACCCTCGGTTTGGATCAGATCGGCTCCGGCTTGTTCTAAGTCTTGGGCCAGTTGCACTTGGCGATCCAGGTCGAGGGTATGGGGCACGGTGACCGAAAGGGGACTGTTGGGCAATAACGTCCGGGTTTGCCGGGTGAGGTCTAAGACCTCGGCGGCGCTAAAGTCCCGACCTTGGGCATAGAAGCTATCGAAGTTGCCAATTTCGATTAAATCGGCTCCGGCTTCCACCGCCGCAATAAATTTTTGGGGTTCCACGGCGGAGACGCAAATGGGCAGACGGGTTTGTTCACGGGCGATCGCCACCAGGTGGGGGTCGGCAGCAATATCGACAAAGGTTGCTCCGCCGATCTCGGCGGCCCGCACCACTGCCGCCACGCGGTCGGCATCGAAGTTATTTAAACCGCTAATAATTTTGAGGGCGCGACGATGGGCCAAGGCCGACTGCAAGCTCGGATGCATCATAATGTGTATTCGTCCTATTCGCTAACTAACCGGATCTGCACCATTGGGGCGTTGTGCAGCCCAAACTCTTTTCATGGTACTGCAAGCTCGGATCGGAAATACCGACTCGAAGGTTGTAAACACCGATCTCACGGCGATCGCTGGGCTTCCTACAATAGCAGTAGGCCATTCGCGCCAATGGGAAGGGGAATGATTTATGCAACCGACGAATCCGAATCAATTTACGGAAAAAGCCTGGGAAGCCGTGGTTCGGACCCCAGATATTGTCAAAGAGGCTCATCAGCAACAAATTGAGAGCGAACATCTCCTGCAAGCGCTATTGGAGCAAGATGGGTTAGCGGCCAATATTTTTAATAAGGCCGGGGCGAATGTGCAACGGCTGCGCGATCGCACGACGGAATTTATTAACAAGCAAGCGAAACTCAGCACCCCTAGCAGTTCCGTCTATCTGGGCCGGAGCTTGGATACGCTGTTAGATCGAGCCGAAAGCCATCGCAAAGATTTTGGGGACGACTACATTTCCATTGAACATATGGTCCTGGCCTACCCCAAGGATGAGCGCTTTGGCCAAGCCCTTTTGAAGGAAGTGGCCCTGGATGAGAAAAAACTGCGAACCGTGATTGAGCAAATACGAGGGAACCAAAAAGTGACGGATCAAAACCCAGAAGGCAAATACGAATCCCTTGAAAAGTATGGCCGCGACCTAACCCAACTGGCCAAGGCCGGTAAGCTCGATCCGGTGATTGGGCGAGATGATGAAATTCGCCGCACGGTCCAGATTTTGTCCCGCCGCACCAAAAATAACCCCGTGTTGATTGGGGAACCAGGGGTGGGCAAAACCGCGATCGCCGAAGGATTAGCCCAACGCATTATCGCGGGGGATGTACCGGAATCCTTGCGCGATCGCCAACTCGTGTCCCTGGATATGGGGGCGCTGATTGCCGGGGCCAAGTACCGAGGCGAATTTGAGGAACGCCTGAAGGCCGTCCTGAAAGAAGTCACCGACTCTAACGGTCAAATTATTCTGTTCATCGACGAAATTCATACCGTGGTTGGCGCAGGGGCCACCCAGGGGGCCATGGATGCGGGCAACTTGCTCAAACCCATGTTGGCGCGGGGCGAGCTGCGCTGTATTGGGGCCACCACCCTTGACGAATACCGCAAATACATCGAAAAAGATGCGGCCCTCGAACGCCGTTTCCAACAGGTCTTTATCGATCAGCCCACCATTGAGGACACCATTTCCATTTTGCGGGGGCTGAAGGAACGCTACGAAGTGCACCACGGGGTTAAGATTTCCGACAATGCGTTGGTGGCTGCTGCCACCCTGTCCACCCGCTATATCAGCGATCGCTTTTTGCCGGATAAAGCCATTGACTTGGTGGACGAATCTGCTGCCAAACTGAAGATGGAAATTACCTCCAAGCCGGAGGAACTGGACGAAATCGATCGCAAAGTTCTGCAACTGGAAATGGAACGCCTCTCGTTGCAAAAAGAAAGCGATCGCGCCTCCCAGGACCGCTTAGGCCGTCTAGAAAAAGAACTGGCCGACTTTAAGGAAGAACAGTCTCGCCTCAATGCCCAGTGGCAGTCGGAAAAGCAGGTCATCGACAAAATCCAGACCATTAAGGAAGAAATCGATCGGGTCAATATTGAAGTGCAACAAGCGGAACGGGACTACGACCTCAACCGTGCCGCCGAGCTGAAATATGGCAAATTGACCAGTCTGCAACGTCAGTTGGAAGAAACGGAAGCAAACCTGACCCAAGCCCAAACCACGGGACATTCCATGCTCCGGGAAGAGGTAACCGAAGCCGATATAGCCGAAATTATTGGCAAGTGGACGGGCATCCCCGTTTCTAAACTGGTCCAATCGGAGATGGAAAAACTCCTCAACCTAGAAGACGAACTGCACCAACGGGTGATTGGCCAAGATGAAGCCGTGACGGCGGTAGCAGATGCCATTCAGCGATCGCGGGCGGGGCTGGCCGATCCCAACCGTCCCATTGCCAGCTTTATTTTCTTGGGGCCGACCGGGGTGGGCAAAACCGAGTTGGCCAAAGCTCTGGCGGCGTTTATGTTCGACACCGAAGAGGCGATGGTCCGCATCGACATGTCCGAGTACATGGAAAAACATTCCGTGTCGCGGCTGATTGGTGCGCCTCCTGGTTACGTGGGCTATGACGAAGGGGGGCAACTCACGGAAGCGGTGCGGCGACGCCCCTATGCCGTGATCCTGTTCGACGAAATCGAAAAAGCGCACCCAGATGTGTTCAATGTGCTGCTCCAAGTATTGGATGACGGTCGCGTCACCGATGCCCAAGGTCGTACCGTGGATTTCAAAAATGCCATCATCATCATGACCAGCAACATCGGATCGCAGTACATTCTGGATGTCGCCGGAGACGACAACCGCTATTTGGAAATGCAGGAGCGGGTGCTAGAGGCGCTCCGGGGCAGTTTCCGACCCGAGTTTCTCAACCGAATTGATGAACTCATCATTTTCCACAGTCTGCGGAAGGACCAACTGCGCAATATTGTGAAGCTGCAAGTCAAGCGGCTGGAGCAACGGCTGCAAGACCGCAAGATGGCGCTGAAGCTGTCAGATTCAGCCTTGGATCTATTGGCCGATGTGGGCTTTGATCCGGTGTATGGGGCGCGTCCATTGAAGCGGGCCATTCAACGAGAACTGGAAACGGTGTTGGCGAAGGGGATTTTGCGGGGCGAATTCCAAGACGGCGATACCATTTTTGGCGATGTGGTGAACGAGCGTCTGAATTTCAAACGGTTGCCGGCTGAAATGCTAACCCATTCTCCCAGTTAGCATTTCGCACCGGGTTGACTGGGCCGAGATTCGGTTTTTTGGGCAAGATGGACCCGTTACGCTAAAGTTTGGTGTTCAAGATCGTGCTTGAGAGGTTGAGAATCGGCCCATCCCTAGGGGCTTGACTATCCAGTCAACTGGAGTGTTTAGGCTATATGTAGAAAACTTAAATCAACCTATCGATCTGGACCGAGGAGGTACACACCATGCAAAGTCAATCGATGGTTTATGGCATTGCAGGGCTGGTGACAGGCAGTATCGCAACGGTTGTGGTCATGGCTGCGATGTCTCATGGCTCTGGCAACATTTCTGAGGCGCTCAGTCTGAAGAACCCATCATCTCCTTTGACCGCTCAGTCCGCTCAACCGGTCAAAAGCAATCCTTCGGCACCCTTTCAGATTGGGCGCATGGGCGATCCCGATGCCCATTTCATTGTCATGATGATTCCGCACCACGATGGGGCGATCGATATGGCTGACTTGGCCCTCAGTCGAGCTAAACATCCTGAACTCAAACAGTTAGCGACTCAGATTAAAGCCGCTCAGGCCAAAGAAATTGCCCAGATGCGGACCTGGTACAAGGCGTGGTACGGGGCTGATGTGCCAACCTGGTCCTCAGGTAACACGGATCAGCCGCTAGGGGTGGGCATGGGTATGATGCATCATGGTGGTTCGGATGGGGGCGCTGGCATGATGGGTGGCAATATAGGGTCTGACTTGGACGTCCTCGAAAAGGCACCCGACTTTGATCGGGAGTTTATTCGGCAGATGATTCCCCATCACCAAATGGCTGTGATGATGACCTCCATGCTGCTGAGTTCCAGTCAACGACCGGAAATGCGCCAACTGGGACAGGCCATTATCGATGGCCAAACGGCTGAGATAAAACAAATGCAAGACTGGTATCGGCAGTGGTACCCCTAACCGTGCACCGCAAAAAATCTGCGCAAGGTCTGGTTAAATCCAACCCTTGCGCAGATGCGGTTCAGACGAAAAGACTTTAGCGATGTACGACCGCTTGCGGCGCGACGCAGGGGACCTCTTCCTCCGGCGCAATATTGTGAAGCTGCAAGTCAATCGGCTGGAACAACGGCTGCAAGACCGCAAGATGGCGCTGAAGTTATCAGATTCAGCCTTGGATCTGTTGGCCGATGTCGGGTTTGATCCGGTGTATGGGGCGCGACCGCTGAAGCGGGCCATTAAGCGAGAATTGGAAACAGCGTTGGCTAAGGGCATTTTGCGGGGCGAATTTCAAGACGGCGACACCATTTTTGGAGATGTGGTGAACGAGCGATTGAATTTCAAACGCTTGCCTGCCGATATACTGACTAGTTCTGCCAGTTAGGGTTTTGCACGTCTGATGAAAGGGCGATCGCCGATGTCTTGAGTCAGGCATTGGCGATCGCCGTCTCTATACCATGTGAGGGGATCTTCTCGTGGCTCGGACATAGATTACTGAAGTAGACTTTAGAATATAAAAAGGTTTTTAGATATTTATATATGGAAATCTCACTAACACCAGCGTTAGAGCAGTTTGTCAAAAGACAAGTAGACAGCGGCCATTACTCATCGGCGGCTGAGGTTGTCCTTACCGCGATGCAGTTTTTTGAAGAGCATGAACAGATTTATAAAGGTCGATTTGACGAACTGCGCCGTGAAGTGATGGTAGGCTATGAGGCGGCGGAACGAGGCGAGTTGATCGATGGTGAGACTGTTTTTGAAAATCTCCGTGCAAAATTAGCTAAACGTCGTGTTCAGGCTGGCGAATGAGCAATGTCTGTCGGTTTACTATTCCAGCCAGCCGCGATATTGAAGCCATTATTGATTATATTGCGGATGTTCAGGGTCTCGATGCAGCGGATCGCTTGCTGCAAACAATCAACAAAAAGTGTCGAAATTTGGCCATTTTCCCAGGGTTGGGGCGCAGCCGTAAAGAGCTAGCACCTGATTTGCGAAGTTTTCCGGTCGAGGAATATTTGATTTTTTATCGTCTGGTTGAAGATGGAGTTGAAATTTTACGGGTGGTCAGTGGATATCGAGATCTAGAAGCGTTTTTCTCTGAAGAGTCAACCAAGTGAAGTCGCAGTCTCCATGCCAAGTTGTGACATAAAGGCTGTCACTACTCCATCCACATGTGATTCGCGAGTCGTGCGATCGCCCTTCTCAGGGGCTATTTGAAAAGTGGTCCCCCTAAAAACGCCCAACAAAAAATCTGCGCAAGGTCCGGTTGAATCCAACCCTTGCGCAGATGCGGTTCAGACGAAAAGACTTTAGCGATGCACAACCGCTTGTGGCGCGACGCAGGGGACCTCTTCCTCCGGTCCGGCCAACAGGATTCGTAAGGCCGATAATCCCTTTTTCACTTGCCGTGATACCGTTACGGCACTAATCCCTAAGAGATCTGCCGTTTCCTTTTGGGTCAGGTCATGGAAAAAGACAAATTCTAAGACTTCGCCCGTGCGCTTTTCCAGTTTCTCAAGGGCGAGTTGCAATCGGATTTGATCTTCTTGGACCAACTGAAAACTGCGATACTGGGCATCGGGCAATAGGTCGGCCAGCGTGGCTGTTTCATTGTCGTCATGCTGAAGCGGCGCATCCAAACTCATAATCGAGCGGTTGTAGTTCGATAACTTCACCTCTTGCCATTCCGCTTGGGAAATTCCCAACGCTTCCGCCATCTCACCATCGGCTGGCAGCCGCTTATCTTGAGATCGGGCATCTCGCGCAATGGCGATCGCCTGACGTTGCAGATCTTGCCACCGTCGCGGAATGCGAACCTGGGGACTTTTATCGCGCAGGTAATGTTGAATTTCGCCGCGAATATAGGGAACGGCAAAGGAACTAAAGGCATGTCCTTTGGACGGCTCAAAGCGCTCAATCGCGCGAATTAAGCCAATGCATCCCACTTGCTGAAGATCGTCGAAACTTTCAGTACACTGATTCACCCAGCGATGGGATTCCTTGCGCACTAACCCTAGATTCATCCGAACCAATTGATTGCGCTTTTCGGTCGTGGGTCGTCGATGGTAGTCCTGCAACAGTTCCAGACATTCGCTTTTCAGTTCGGACGGTGAAGTTGCCAGCATGTTTTTTGAGGGAGATTAATTAAGGGAAACGCAACAGGCCATAGCCGCCAAACCAGCCAATCGTATTGATTGATTGAGATGACCCTGATTCGCAGCATCAATCTTTCCCTAAGGTACGAAGTACAGGGCCTGGAAAGCATCGGGAAAATCACGGAACTTTCCCCTCACCCCACTGAGGGACACGGAAGTGAATGGGTCAATGTGTCCCTCTAGAACTGACTCTTCCGGTCGTAATGGCCCATTTAGACCTGACCGACAAAGACAATAACGGCAGCAAGATCCTCTCCCAGAGGGATTTTGCTGCCGCTATTACGTCAGTCTTAACAATAGTGTTACAAAAGTCTACGTATTTTGCGTGATCAAACGGTTGACAAATTTTTAAAAGCTGCTCAAGACTGTCATCACTTGATCGTGGCGAATGGACTAATTTGTAGGGGTTGGTAGCTTGTACGGAGACCCCTAACGCCAAACCGGTGTAGCTTTGGCTTAAGCTTTGACCCCTACTGCCGCTCGTTTATAGGCTTCATCTAGGACTTCGGAAAGGGTGGGATGGGTGTGGACCAGATGGGCCAGATCTTGGACGATAGCCCCTTGCGCGATCGCATTTGAGGCTTCGTGAATTAAGTCAGCGGCGTGCAACCCAATAATATGGGCACCCAACACTTCCCCTGTATCCTCGCGGTAAATAATTTTGGCAATTCCGTCGGTTTCTCCTTCGGCGAGTGCCTTGGAGTTGCCCTTGAAATAAGTCCGTACCGCATTCACCTTAAAGCCTTCGGCGGTTCCCAATTCCTTGGCTTGCGGCTCCGTTAAGCCGACAAAGCTTACCTCAGGATGGGTGAAGGCAGCGGCAGGAATGGCCCGGTAATTGACCGTGCGATCGCGCCCGCACAGGGTTTCGACTGCTGCAATCCCTTGAGCTGAGGCCGCATGGGCCAACATCATCTTGCCTGTAGCATCCCCGATCGCCCAGAGGTGGGGAACCGGTTCGCCTTCGCTCAGCACTTGCATGTGATCATTCACGGGAATAAACCCACGCGGATCGGTTTGGGCACCGACGGTTTCCAGCCCTAGATTTTTGGTGGCCGGGATGCGGCCCGTGGCGACCAAGCAGGCATCCACTTCAATGACTTCCACCACATCCTTCGTTTTCGGATCCGCCAGTTCAATTACCACCGGCGAACCAGGGGTCACTTTTTTGGCAATTAACCCCACCCTGGTCTCAATATCGCGGGGGTCGATTAAGACCCGCTGGGCAATCTTGGCAATATCCGGGTCGAAGGTCGGCATCAGCCGATCCATCGCCTCAATCATCGTCACTTCTGAGCCGAGGGCTGTATACACATCCGAAAATTCCAGGCCAATGTACCCACTGCCAATAATGGCCACCCAAGAGGGCAGCCAGCTTAACTTAATGGCATCGTCGCTGGTGAACACGGTTTTACCATCCACCTGGACACCGGGTGGCACCCAGGGCACCGAGCCGCTGGCAATCATAATGTCCTTGGCGGTAATGGTTTTCTCGCCATCGTCGCCGATAATGTCCACCTTTTGAGGTCCGGCCACCTTGCCCCAGCCCTTGAGAATATCCACTTTGAGCCGGGTGAGGCTGTTGGTGAGATCGCCGCGAATTTTTGCAACCAAGTTGGTGGCGTGGTCGGCAATCCCGGCGCGCTCAAAGGTGACTTGCTGAAGTTGAATCCCTAGGGCTTTGAGGTGATGGTCGTCATGGAGTTCGCGCACTCGACCAGACGCTGCCAAGAGGGCTTTGGAGGGAATACAGCCGCGATTAACGCAGGTGCCGCCCATGTCGCCAGACTCGATAATGGCGGTCTTGAGTCCACACTCGACAGCGTGGAGCGCTGCACCATGGCCGCCCACACCAGCCCCAATAATGACAAGATCGTAGTCGAACGGTTGCGTCACGTTGCTCTCCCAGCTTGATGGATTCCAGTTCGGTCTAATACTTTCGACACAGGCTATTCAAAAGCCGTCTCTCCCCATTCTTCATTAGGAGTGACGCTTTAAGCAAGTTGGGCCGCAGCCGCTCTACTGGGGACTCGCCTTAACCCAGGGACTGAGGCTTGGAAATCGACCGTGCGATCGCGTTAGCGTTCATACTGGGAACAGGGTATGGTTAAACACATCGGCACTCAAGGATTTGAGAATGGATGCAGCTCAACTCTGGCAACGCTATCAAGACTGGCTTTATTATCACGACGGCTTAGGGATCTACCTCGATGTTAGTCGGATGCGGTTTACCGAGGCCGACGTAGACGCCCTCAGACCCAAATTCGACCGCGCTTTTGCCGAGATGGCCGCATTGGAAGGGGGGGCGATCGCCAACCCAGACGAAAATCGCATGGTAGGCCACTACTGGCTGCGGGCACCTGACTTGGCCCCCACCCCGGAGCTAAAGGCCGATGTGGTCAATACCCTAGACGCCATTGAGCAATTTGTTCAAGCCATTCATTCCGGCAAAATTCACCCGCCCCTAGCCGCTAAGTTCACCGATATTTTGTCCATTGGCATTGGCGGGTCGTCCCTAGGACCGCAATTTGTGGCCGAAGCCTTGGCTCCGTTCCATCCGCCCTTGCAAATTCATTTTCTCGACAATGCCGACCCGGTTGGCATGGATCGGGTGTTGACGACGTTGCAGGATCGGCTCTCCTCCACCTTGGTGATTGTGATTTCCAAGTCTGGCGGTACCCCCGAAACCCGCATTGGGATGCTGGAAATGCAAAAGCAGTTTCGCGATCGCGGCCTAAATTTTGCCCAGCAGGCGGTGGCGGTCACGGGCGAAGGGAGTCGCCTTGACGAAGTAGCCAAATCCGAAGGGTGGATAGCCCGGTTTCCCATGCACGACTGGGTGGGAGGACGCACCTCCGAACTATCGGCAGTCGGTTTGTTACCCGCTGCCCTTCAGGGTGTCCCAATTCGCGACATGCTGGATGGGGCCAAAATCATGGACGAGGCCACGCGAATTCCCGAACTACGCCAGAATCCGGCGGCACTGTTGGCCTTAAGTTGGTACATTGCGGGAGAGGGCAAGGGGCTGAAGGATATGGTGGTTCTGCCCTACAAGGACAGCTTGCAGTTGTTCAGCCGTTATTTGCAGCAACTAGTGATGGAGTCCCTGGGCAAGGAACTGGATTTAGCGGGCAATGTGGTCAATCAGGGATTGGCGGTTTACGGCAATAAAGGATCCACCGATCAACATGCCTACGTGCAGCAACTTCGGGAAGGATTGCCCAATTTCTTTGCCACCCTCATTGAAGTGCTCCAAGATCGACCCGGCCCATCCATGGAAATTGAGACGGATGTGACGACCGGAGATTACCTGTCCGGCTTTTTACTGGGCACCCGCGAGGCGCTCTACGAGAAGGGACGGGATACCATTACGGTCACTCTGCCGACGGTGAATGCCAAACTGGTGGGGGCGCTCATTGCTCTGTACGAGCGCGCTGTTGGTCTTTACGCGTCCTTGATTCAGGTGAATGCCTACCATCAGCCCGGTGTGGAAGCTGGCAAGAAGGCGGCGGCGGCAACGTTAGCCCTTCAGCAAGCCCTCATCCAATGTCTGCGGCAAGCGAATGGCCCAGTTACGCTTGCCGATTTAGCGGAAAAAGCGGGTGCAAGCGATCGCGTTGAGACGGTGTACAAAATTGTGCGCCATCTGGCGGCGAACGGTCGCATTCGTCTTGAAGGATCGCCCCATCAACCGAGTCAGTTAAGTGTTGCTCGGCTTTAGTCAGGGCAATTAAAGGGTCTCACCGCAACCGTGATCGGGGCATCGCTGTGTATGACTGGGTAGCTGCGATCGCGGTTTGCTGGGAGAGATTGTCTCAAATCGGCCCAAGTTGTTGTTGGCCAAGTTGCAGATTGATCTCTCCCTTCATCATAAAAACTACTCGTCCTTCAGTCGCAAAACAGCCATAAAGGCTTCCTGGGGCACATCCACCCGACCCACCGATTTCATGCGTTTTTTGCCGGCTTTTTGCTTTTCTAACAGTTTCTTCTTGCGGGAAATATCTCCCCCATAGCATTTGGCCAACACATCTTTCCGCAGGGCCGGAATAC
>JBAVRC010001032.1:0-4183 GCA_049694615.1 Thermosynechococcaceae cyanobacterium
ATTCAGCGCACAAATGCTGAATTGGGGCGAAGAAACCCTCAAACCCAGTCTCAACAACACCCATGCCGGACGCCTGATCTATGCCGGAGGAGACAACTTCCTCGGCGTGTTTTATCGACGGTCAGAAAACCCTTGCTTACAACCCATTGACTGCCTCAACTGGTTTTATCGCTTCAAATCAGATGACCCAGACGCCATCTGGACCCAACACCAGCAACCCATCACCGTCAGCGTCGGATTTGTCTGGGCCGCCCCCAACGTTCCGCAACGCGACGCCCTCCAACATTGCCGAGAAGCCGAAAAATCCGCCAAAACCAACGGACGCGATCGCCTTGCCCTTCGCATCCTGTTCAACAATGGCAATCACCTAGAATGGGTCTGTCCCTGGCGCTGTCTTCCCCTCTTGCAACAATATCGCGATCATAAGGGCGGCCAAAACTGGACCCACCTCTTCAACGACATCGCCAAACTCCAATCCCGTCATGCCTTCGCCAACGACCAAGCCGATGTTGCCATCGCCCTCTTCAAACTCTACTTTGGCGAAGATAACAACACCCTAGACCCAGAAAATTGGTGGAATTGTATCAAAACCCTTGAAAATGGGAAAGCACATCCGGTCAGCGGCATTTTAGGAGAATGCGATCACTATCCCACCAACGAAGCCAAACACAAAGCCCTCAACGATTGGGTCATCAACCTAGCCAAAGTGGGCTTTTATCTCCATCAGCAACACACAGACCTCGCAATCCCCCATCCCCAAGCCGCGAGCGTGAAACATGAGCACGTTCAACCATGAAACTGCATTCAAATACCTGATTGCCATTGAACCTTTGGGGTTACTCTACGGCAGCGCCGGACACTTCCTCTCGCCCGAAAACTTAGTCGGGAGATCGGGAACCAGTTTCCCGCCCAGTGCAGCAACCGTTGCGGGCTTATTTGCCGCATCCTACGGCAAAGATTGGATGAAGCAAGCCCAAAGCGATTTTTATCTCGCAGGCCCCTTCTGGGCCAAAACCGATGAGGTCCAAAACTTCTATGTTCCCACCCCCCGAAACTATCTCGTCAAAGAGGGCAAGATCCAACACAAACTAAGCTGGCAATTCCATTCAGAATCCCAAGCCTATCGATGGCTAAACGAAGACCACAAATCCCCAGTCGATCAATTTGAAACAGGAACCTGGCTCCCCATCCATCAATGGGATAACCCTCAACAAGTCGAAAAAGCACCTTGGATCTATCTGCACCACCTCCATCCTCGCCTGCAAGAAGACACACGCCACGTCGATACAACGGGCGATCGCGACAGCCTCTTTCTCGAAAACGCCATCCAACTCAACCCAGATACCTGTCTCATCTACTTAGCCAGCCACGAATTGCCCACAAGCTGGTATCGCTTTGGCGGCGAAGGACATCTCGTCCATTTGCACAGTCCAGCCCTGTCAGAGTCGGTCCAAAACCGTCTAAGACAAGTCGTAGGCCAATGTTTTGCCCTCATCACCCCAGCCGTTTGGGGGTCTAATCGCCTCTCCTACCGAGAACCCAGATCCTTAAAACAAGCAGATGCAAACCGTCAGTCCTTAAAACCAACCGACCGTGACCTCTCAATCGTCCCAGAATGGAGAAATGCCACCATCCTTACAGAACGACCCATCCCGTTTCGCTATCGACTGGGCGATCGCAAAGATGAAAACGACCACAGCATTCACAAACCCCATCAACCTAAACGCCTTTCCCGTGGACGATATGCCGTTCCTGCCGGAAGCGTATATGTTTTGCAAGAACCGCTCCATCAACCGTGGCAAGCGTGGGACGAAAATTGGTTTCCCAAAGAAGGCCCATCCTTAAAACGCTGGGGTTGTGGATTGGCTTTACCATTAAATCTAGGTGCTCCTAATCCATAAAAAGGCAACCTAAGATGGCCTATAGCGACTTCACCCTAAACAGCATCACCAAAGCATTCAGCCTAACCATCCGCGATCAAGTCGATATGTTTCCTGCCACAAGCGAAGTAGAAATTAGCCCATTCCTTAAAGAAACTCTACAGGAAAATATCCCGATAGCCTTGGCAAGCAATACCGAAAAATCTCGCTCTGAGATGATCATTTCACCCATTTTAATTGAACTTCGCAAACAACTTAACCATAAAATCAGTCTATTTTCCGGCATTGATTTTACAGTTGATTCAGATAAAGGATTAAATGGAAACTGTGACTATATCATCAGCCGATCCACCGAGCTACTTCTACTCAAAGCTCCCATAGTGATGTTAGTAGAAGCCAAAAAAGAAAATCTGAATGCAGGACTCGGCCAATGCATCGCTGAAATGCTTGCAGCCAGAATTTACAACGAACGAGAGCAAACCCCATCTATAAATGGGACCGAATCTATTTTTGGCGTTGTCACCTCTGGAACCAACTGGAAATTCTTAGAGCTACAGGAACAATTTATTAGGATTGACCTAAGCGAATATTATTTGAATGAGATTGAAAAAATCTTGGGCATATTAATCTACTGTGCCACAGGAAACTGAATTTTCTCTTCACAGTAAAACCACAAAATGTATCACAAAGCCTACGGCATCATTGAAACCCTCGCCCCCCTCCATATTGGAGCCAGTGCAGGCGAAGAAACCGGAAACCTCAACCTCATCTTTCGCGATCAATTCACTCAAACTGGAATCGTACCTGGTAGTTCCATTCGCGGTCGCTTTCGGGCGGATATGCGATCGCACTTTGGCAAACCCCTAGTCAATATCTGGTACGGCCATGATTCCGACTCAGATGAAGTTGCCGAATCCAGCAGGAATGAACAAAATTTGGAACTTGAAACATCCAGCAAAGATCGCACCACAGAAGCCTTGGTTAAATTTGAGTATGCTTCTCTCCTCTGGCTTCCAGTCTTTTGTCCAGGGCAACCCATTGTTTGGGTAAGCTGTCATAGACTTTTAAAACGATATCAGCAAATCGCAGATATTCACGGCGATATCCCCAAACCCGCAAGTGAGGGAGAAGGAGAACCCATCAAACATCCCGTGAGCCTCAAACAAAAATGCGATCGCCTGTTCTTCAACCTAGGATTTCTAGATAATCTTAAAGACACACCTAACTTAAAGAATTGGGTTCCTAAAGGAACAAATATTGAGCCTGATAACCTAGTCGTTGTAGATGATGCTGACATAAGCCTTATCCACGATATGGCACTCTATCGTCAGACCCGCACCAAATTAGAAGATAACGTCAAAAAAGTAGAAAGCTTCTTTGGCTTTGAAGCACTCCCAGAAGACAGTATCTTAATCTTTCCAATTGCCATAAAAAAAGCACTTTCATCTCTTGAAAAAGCAGCACTTGCGAAACTTAAACAACCCGAGAAATGGCAGCCTTTTGACATCAACACAAAACAGAATTCCATTCTATACTTTGGTGGGCTTGAGTCCATCGGCTGTGGACGTTGTCGAGTTACATTAGCTGGAGAGTATTTCAAAACAGCAGTATAAGGAGGAAGCCCATCATGACATTGCAAATTTATGGTCTAGATCGAGAAGCACA
Organism: Thermosynechococcaceae cyanobacterium; assembly: GCA_049694615.1. Lineage (GTDB taxonomy): Bacteria > Cyanobacteriota > Cyanobacteriia > Thermosynechococcales > Thermosynechococcaceae > JAAURS01. The sequence continues at coordinate 3,546 of JBAVRC010001032.1, forward strand.
AAAACTAGTTCTCCAGGCAAGATCCCTTGATGCGGACAATAGCCAAAATGGTAGTCTCTGTATTCAGGAAGCGTACAAAATGCGCGAAACTATCGCCTATGGACTAGAGCGATTTTGGGGCGAACATTTACGCAATCGACACAAAGAACCTCGCAAGTCAGCCTACTGGAAAGCCACTTGGGATAAACTAGTCGAAATTATGGATAAAGCAGACATAAAACTGCCCAATGACTCAAACATTGAACTCACAACACAAAAACTCTGGGGAGAAATTCCCGTTGTAGAAGGAAACCCAAAAACTAAATTAAGCTCGAATGATCAAAGAATTGCTTTGGCAGTGCTTACCCAACTTTGTGACTGTTTGGTGTGGTGGACACAACGTTATAAATGAAGCAGGCGCTACACTAATACCGCAGGAAACACTATGCCTCGACTTAAAATCTTGCAAGAAAACGAAAACTATTCATTTCGATCCTACTTCGAGTTACCCAACGATCCTGATGAAATTTTGGCAGAATTTGGCTATGCACTAAAGCAAACACGCTTAAAACTGCCGCAAACCAACCGTCCCTTGGCAGGACTTCAAGAACTTCAGCAAAACATAGAAGCAACCCTTCCCTTTGTCCAACTCACCATTG
>JBAVRC010001033.1:0-6439 GCA_049694615.1 Thermosynechococcaceae cyanobacterium
CTCCTCCTCTGCCTGAATCCCTTTGCTGTAAGGATTTCCCATAGATGTGTCCGTCAGTCAGTCGCTCAACTCATCCCCAGGACTAAACCACGATGTTAGACCATCCAGGTAGAACCCACCTATCCCCCACCCTTTGGCAACGTCGAGCCTTATCTTGGGCCGTTGGGATAGGGTCGGTGTTGGTTTTGAGCGTGTCTTTGGGGCAATCGGTTATGGCCAAACCCATTATTCCCGATGGAACAACACACACATGGTTTGGTCACCATTGTCATGCTGACTACTGCATTAAAGGAGGGTTCCGCAGGGGATCCAATCTGTTCCATAGCTTTCGGAAGTTTAATGTGCCCCCCGATGAAATCGCCATGTTTATGCACTCCATGGGGATTCAAAATATCCTAGTGCGAGTCACAGGCATGAGTGTCTCTAAAATTCTAGGAACACTGAGTACTCAGGCAGGGTCTACGGCTAACTTGTTTTTCATGAACCCCAATGGCATTATTTTTGGAGCTGGTTCCACATTGAATGTTGGCGGTTCCTTTGTGGGTACAACGGCTAATGCGATCAGGCTTAAAAATGGCGATATCTTTAGTAGTAATCCGGCCAAACCATTGCCACAACAGATTCTTCAAGTTAAACCATCAGCCTTTTTGTTTAACCAAATGGCAGTCAAACCTATCGTTATTCGTTCCACCGATGGGTTGGATGTGGATGAAGGCAAAAGCTTACTTTTTATTGGTGGCGATGTACGCATCAATCATGGACAGCTACATGCCTTTGGTGGGCGAATTGAACTCGGCGGATTGACAGGAAAAGGAACGGTAGGTCTCAATATGAAAGGTGACTCTCTCAAGTTGAGTTTCTCTGAGAGCCAGCTTTTAGCCAATGTTTACTTGAGTCATAATGCTGGAGTCTTTGCTGGCAGTTTCATTGGTGATGGAGGAGATATTCTTATTCATGCTTCGAATGTGCGCTTGGATAACTCTACCCTATATGTCGGCATTTTTGGAAGAGATAATAATACGGCAGGAAGTATCAAAATAAATGCAACTGGGAATGTAATTTTTAATAAATCTTTCGCAACTGGCACTGTTGAAGGAGTAAAAGGAGATGCAGGTTTAATAGTCATTAAAGCAGGCTCTCTGCTCATGAAAAATGGATCGAGTCTGAGCGTTCAAAACAGTGGTCGTGGAAGTGCAGGAACAATTAAAATTAATGCAGATAAAATTATCATTGATGATGGCAATACAGATTTTAACGTAGATTTAAATGCTATTAGCATAAATGGAGATGGTGGAAAAATCTATATTTATGCGAATAAATTTAAAGCAGTTAAAGGCGCTGCTCTATATGCCAGTTCTGAAAATGGCAATGCAGGTCAGATTAGTATGAACGTGAGAGATAACGTTATTTTTGACAATTCTTCTGCAGGTAGCTTCACAACATCCAAAGGAAATGCTGGAACAGTTAAAATTAATACGGACTTTTTAGTTTTAAGAAATGGGTCAAAAATAGATGCCAATAGCAATATAGGCAATGCAGGCAAAATTATTATAAATGCTACCAATAAAATACACCTGAATAATTCGATCATTTCTGTTGATGTGCAAGAAGCTGGCAAAGGATACGTGGGAAAAATTAAAATCGACGCAGGCTCTTTATTTCTGAAAAATGGAGCACAAATTAATGCTCAGCTTTATGGTAGTAATGATGGCCTTAATTCAGGTCAAATTTTCATTAAAGTCAAGGATCTATTTTATGCTTCTGGCACAAATAACAAGGGAATTGGTAGTGGTATCTTAAGCCAAATCGAGGGAAAAGGAGGAAGTGCAGGTAATATTAAAATCGTTGCAGGTTCTTTAGTTTTAGCTGATGGGGCGATACTTGCAACAGCGACAAAAGGTGATGGGAGTGCAGGAAATATTACCATTCATGCAACAGATGATGTTCGGATTGACGGTGCGCTGATACAAAGTAATGTAGAGAATAAGTCCGATGCAGGAAATGCAGGGAACATTAAAATTAATGCCAATTCTATTTTTGTGACGGGTGGGTCAGAAATAACTTCTTTCACTAAAAGTAGTGGCGATGCAGGAGAAATTATCCTTACTGCTACGGATTCAGTTTATGTTTCTGATGAAGGTACTAGGATCTTAAGTGAAGCTCTAGTAAACTCTACTGGCAATGGAGGTGAAATTAAGATTGTTACAGACAATTTGCTAGTAAAAAATAGAGCCTTGATTTCGACTAAGATGCTCGGCGCGGGCAAAGCAGGCGGTGATATTGTTGTGCGTGCCACAGGTCTTGTTCGCTTCGACAATGCTGAAGCGACTAGTCTTGCTGACACTCAATTTGACGGAAATGCTGGCGATATTTTCATTCGGGCAGACAGAATCTCTCTGCAAAATGGTGGGAAACTATCGACTGATAGTCAAGGGAAAGGTAAAGCAGGTACTCTTCATACCAATTCCAATTCTCTTGTGCTCAATAACGGAATTATCTCTTCCACCTCTGATAGCAGTAACGGTGGTGATATTACCCTGAAAGTGAGAGATTTGTTAACCCTCCAAAATGGTAGTCAAATCAGCACCGATATAGGAAGTGATGGGACAGGTGGCAATATCGACATTCAGAACAAAACGGGTTTTATTGTGGCGTTTCCCGGTAATAGCGACATTACAGCCAATGCCGGGATAGGAGACGGCGGCCAGGTCACAATTCGTACTCAGGGGCTGTTTGGCATCCAACCCCAGCCTCAACTCACCGATGGCAATGACATTACCGCCAGTTCCCAACTAGGGGTACAAGGCACGGTGACCATCAATCGGCCAGATGTCGATCCCACCAAGGATTTGTCTCGACTTCCTGATGTGGTGGAAGATGTGAGCGGCTTAATCACCCAACAATGTCCCACGGAAGAAACCTCCGGGCAATTCACAGTCACAGGTCGCGGCGGCATTCCCCCCAGCCCTGCCGACAGTCTGAGCAGCAATGCTACGTCTGTGGGGTTAGTGCAAGTCCCCAATTCAAGTTCGACCTCGCTTCGCCAATCGTTGAAGGAAGTTCCGTCGCAAACAGAGACTGGGGCGATAACTAAGCTGCGCACCAAGAGTCCGCACCAAGAGTCCGCCCCTGCAACCGATTGGATCTTTAACGAAACGGGCGATGTTACCCTTGTGGCGCAAAGTAACACCAATCCAGCGAGCAGCATTCCCTTAAATAGCCCGCAAAGCTGCCCAGCCTTGGCAGGGAGTACCCCCTAAATGGCCGATGGGAGGTTCCAACATGCTTAAATGGCGATCGCCTCTGATTCTAGGAGGAGTGGTGCTGGCGATCGCCCCTTGGTTGGCGAGTACTGTCCAATCTCAAACGGCTCCGGGTCCCCTTCCTAACCCAATTTTTCCGGCTCCACCGACACGGCCTGCACCGCCCTTACTGCCGCCTCCCGAACAACTCCTCCAACCGCCCACAGCACCCCCCCTTCCCCCCAGCGAATTGCGCGCCATTCCAGGAAATATCTCCGTGGGCCAGTTTGAAGTTGTGGGCAGCACCGTCTTTACGCCAACGCAACTCGCCGCCATCACCGATCCGTACTTAAACAAACCCCTCACCTTTGCCGAACTGCTTCAGGTGGCCTCCGCCATCACCCAACAGTACATCGATGCCGGATACATCACCTCCGGTGCCTTTATTCCCGCCAACCAAACCTTTGCCAAATCCGGTGGAACCGTTCGTATTCAGGTTCTTGAGGGCATCTTGGAGACCATTCAAGTCAACGGGACTGGACGCCTCAATTCTGACTATGTGCGCGATCGCCTCCGCCGTGCCGCTGCACCGCCTCTGAATGTGGATCGCCTGGTCGAAGCCCTGCAACTGCTGCAACTCGACCCCTTATTCAAAGACATCTCTGCTGAATTGGCCAATGGGTCCCAACCCGGTACCAGTTTGCTCACCGTGCAGGCTCCCCTTGCCAAAACCTTTCGGGCAGAAGCGATTATTGACAACGCCCAATCTCCCAGTGTGGGTAGCTTCCGCAGAGGCATCCATCTGAGCGAAGCCAACTTAGGAGGACAGGGCGATCGCCTGGATGTGAGCTACTTCAATACCGATGGCAGTCATGCGGTTGCCGCGACCTATACCTACCCCATCAACGCTCTAAACGGCACTCTCAGTCTCAGCGTGCAACCCCAATGGAATAAAATTGTCGAAAAACCCTCAGATTCCCTCAAAATACGCGGAAAATCTCGGGATTTTTCCCTTACGTATCGTCAACCCATTGTGCAAACCCCAAGTCAAGAATTCGCTTTGGGACTCACTCTGACCCGCAAAGACAGTCAAAACTTTCTCTTTGGGCGTCCTTTTCCCATTTCCCCCGACGCTGACAATCGCGGACGGACCCGTTTATCCATCCTGCGGTTCTCGCAAGATTATTTGCAACGCAGTGCCAGCCAAGTCTTTTCGGCCCGGTCCCAGTTCAGTCTAGGGTTGAACCTATTTGATGCAACCATCAACCGAAAACCCCCGGATGGGCGATTTTTGACCTGGTTAGGTCAAGCCCAGTGGGTGCGCCAGTTTGCCCCTGATACCTCCCTGTTGGTCAGTGCTGATGTGCAATGGGCCAATCGTCCTTTGACTGCACTAGAACAGTTCAGCATTGGCGGACCAGAAACAGTGCGCGGCTATCGCCAAAATCTACTGCTGGCCAATAGCGGTGCGATCGCCACCGCTGAAGCCCGACTCCCGATTCTCCGTCTGCGATCTATCAATGGGTTGTTGCAAGTCGTTCCCTTTATCGATGTGGGACATTCTTTTGATGGATTGAAGAAGGAGGAACGGATTCCACAAACCCTCGCATCAGTCGGGTTAGGACTCCGGCTGCAAATTGGTTCGTTTGCAACGATGCGCTTCGACTATGGGTTTCCCCTCATTCCGATTCGTAAAGGCGGCGATTCTCTGCAAGAGCAAGGATTCAACTTTTCGTTAGTGGTTGGCCAATCGTTCTAAGGCAACTGTTGCCGGACCCATTGGCGGAGGTTGATTTCGGCAACCACTTCATCCAGAAGTGCCATGCAAGATTTATTGGGAGGGTTGTTGGGGGATTGAGATTTATCCGGGTTATAGATTAGTTTTCGGTTCGGACAAAAGTCCAGACAATACGTTAGATTAGGCGAGAAAAGCAAGTTAGGCCCGTTTATGTCTATAGCAATAGGTTCCGCTTTAGATCCGGTGGAGATTCGGCAGGGGTTGGCGCTGTCGCAAGAGCGGTTGGGGGCGCTGTTGCGGGTGAGTCCTAAAACGGTGAGCCGTTGGGAACGGGCTGAGCGGCGACCTACAGATGAGGAGATTTTGCGGAAGATGGCAAAGCTGAAGGAAATTGTCGAGTTGGGTTCTAGGATTTATCAACCGGAGGGGCTGAAAGAATTTCTGTCAACCCCTTTGCCTGTGTTTGGGGGACGCTCTGGGTTAGATTTGATTGGGCTGGGCGAGTTTGAACCTGTAATGGCTGCATTGGCGGCTGATTTTGAGGGGACTGGATTTTAGCGGATGTCGTTACTACAGCCTTTGGTTGGGCCTTGGTCGGGCTACGCGGTTCGGCACATTCCTGATACGCCAGGGAGAAGCGACGACATTTATGACTTTAGCTATGCGGGACGAAGCACTGAAAACCGTTGGAATGTTGCGGGCGAGCCAACGCTGTATTTAGCAAAGGAGAAAAATGTGGCGCTGGCTGAATATGCGCGACATTTTCAAATCAACCGGACGCTTGGCTTAGCCGCAAAGACCTATCGGCGTAAGGTTTATCGGTTTGAAGTTGCGTTGGATCATGTGCTGGATTTGCGGGATCAATCGGTATGCTCGGCGCTTTCTTTACTGGATGCACCGATTTGTTTTAAGGATAAAAATGTGGCGAGGGCAACAGCAGGATTTATTCGCAAAACGACAACGGTTCAGGCCATATTGGTCCCATCCGTGGCATTTTTCGACGATTTGGAGCAGTGGTGTTTGGTGTTGTTTTTGGAAAAGTTGCCCTCGGAGGGTCGGCAATTTTTGCCCGGTGTAGTTGAGGACGGTTATTTTGAGATCTATTGAATTGGATACGATAGTTTTTAGGACTAACCCGTCAAGGAAATCGTCGTCGGGAATTGGCCCTTCGACTATAACGGGTATGTCGTCAATGCGATCACCACTTTAGTTTGCTGGTTTCTGGCATCAGCTGGGTATAGCAGACTTTCGACGATGGCGTGACCAAGGCCACCAGCCCCTGATGCAGTAGGTGTGGCACTTGCAGTGGGTACAATCTGGTTCACAACATCTACGACCCTATTCGTCGTAAAGGATTTAACTTTTCTCTGGTGTTCAACCAACCCTTATAAGTAGGTTTGGGCAGAAAATCGAAGGTATGGAGCAATCTGGGGGCAGAAAGTCACACACTTCCAGAAAT
>JBAVRC010001034.1:0-5154 GCA_049694615.1 Thermosynechococcaceae cyanobacterium
AGCCAGCACCAGCAGGTTGCAAATCAGCAATAGAAATATTAGCCATTGTCTTGACTCTCCAGTAAAGGACAAAATTTTAAGTTTTGCTAAAGGTAAACAACAGGTTAAGTTGTTGCCATGGAGCTACATATAATCCATTCCGAGTATTCTAGGCAAGGGGCTTTCCCTACAAAATCGGACATAAATTCGGACATAAGTCTGGTTGTGATTGACAAGATTTGTTAGTCAAAAGCCTTGACGGAAAATTATTCAGACTCAGATACTCAGATCAAGATCTCTCTGAGAAATATTAAACAATGATATGTTTCTATTCTTCACCGCCACCGCCACCACCGCCGCCGCAGCTACAGCTCTTGGAACTCTTGGAACTCTTGGAACTCTTGGTCTTATAACTGCAAGAGCCTCCACCACCCACTGTCATTCTTAGTTCATTTTCCGATAGATCATGCATGGCATAGATCAAGCTTTCGGAATTTGTAAATAAACCGGTGCCAGCAGGGGTCAAATCAGTAATAGAAATATTAGCCATCTTCTTAACGCTCCAGTAAAGGACCAACTTCAATGTTGCAAAAGGTAAACAAAAGGTTAAATGTCACCTTGGCGCTATCGTATCCATTCAGTACAGTCTAGGCAAGGGGCTTTCTCTACAAAATCGGACATAAGTTCGGACATAAATCTAGCGGTTGAAACCGCGCCTACAAGAACGAAGTCCGCCGATGCGGACTAAGAGTGGATTTCAACCTGCGCAGGCAGGTTTTGTTCTTGTAGCCGCGATTTTAATCGCTGGGTTTATTCAATTCACTGTGGCTCGTACCAGACAATTATGATCTTTAGAAAGGGTATGTATGAAACCTATGTGTTGGGATTTTAGGTGATCGCGGTTGATCGTTGTCCGCGATAACACAATGCACAAATTCATCTCTTAAACTTCAGGACGGACTAGTGCAAAAATCTCGCTCAAAATCTCTTGTGCGCCCTGATCCTTGAGGATTTGGGCTAACTGAAGCCCCAATGCTTCTGCCTCGGTCGCCGCACCCGACACCTCGTCTTTAATCAACCGCTGACCGTCCAGACTGGCTACCATGCCTGTCAACGTAAGTTCGTCACCAACAATCGCTGTATTCACGCCAATGGGCACCTGACAGCCCCCCTCCAACTCTCGCAAAAATGATCGCTCCGCCAAACAACGATAAGCGGTCGGCTGATGCTCCAGCCCCTTGATAATGCCTAAAATATCTGGATCGTCCGCACGACACTCAATGCCTAGCGCCCCTTGTCCCACCGCATGCAGCGAAATCTCGGATGGAATGACTTGATGAATGCGATCGCCAAATCCCAGACGATGGAGTCCCGCATAGGCCAAAATCAGGGCATCGTACTCGCCATTGTCGAGTTTCTGCAACCGCGTATTCAGGTTCCCTCGCACATCCTTGAATTCCAGATGCGGGTAGTGATATCGCAATTGCGCCAAGCGTCGCAGTGACGACGTGCCTACCACCGTCCCCGCTGGCAACGTGTCAATCTGAAACTCGCTGCACCTCGGATGCACCACTAGCGCATCTGCCGGATCTTCCCGCTCCGTAATGGCCCCCAACATCAGCCCCTCTGGCAAATGGGTCGGCAAATCCTTAAGGGAATGCACCGCAATATCCGTATCCTGCCGCAGCATGGATAGCTCTAGTTCCTTGGTGAACAACCCTTTATCCCCGATTTTGGCCAGGGCCACATCCAAAATGTTGTCCCCCTGAGTGGTCATGGTGACCACCTCAAAGGCGTAATCAGGATATAACCTTTGCAATTCTCCCTGGACCCAATGGGTTTGCACGAGGGCCAATTGGCTTTTACGGGTGGCAAGGCGAATGGTGCGGACGGGGCTGGCAACGACAGAGGACATAGCTAACAATGCCATTCAAGGCAGGCGACTGAAATAAAGACACTTGTCCCAGCTTACAGAATGAAGGGGACACCTCGAAAGGGATGGATGGAATTCCATGGTGTTGCCCCTAGGGCGTCACCTGTACCCCGCGCCAAAATGCCACATAACCTTCAATATTTTTGGCCGCATCTTTGGGGGCAGGATAGTACCAAGCTGCATCCTTGTTGGTTTCCCCCTCTACCACAACGGTGTAATAGCTGGCCACCCCTTTCCAGGGACAGGTCGTATGGGTAGAACTGGGCTGAAAATAATCGGGGTTGAGGGCATCGGGCGGAAAATAGGTATTCCCCTCTACCACCTCGAAGCGATCGCTCTCGGCCAGCACGGCCCCTTTCCAAGTTGCTTTCGGCATTGTGGAGACTCCTTCTCACGCTTGAACCGCGATTCTCTTTCTTTAAAGATGCAGCATTTTGCTGCTTTTGGGGAATGCTGTCAGTAGCCCGCTGCAGATGCGGTTATCTCGGCGGACTTTCACACTTCAACCTATGGCTCGTTCTCGACTTACTCGCTCCCGACTGCAACAGCGTGTCCTTCTTTCCAACGCTGAAGATAACCTGCGTCTAGCCTATAGCGATGCCCTGAGTGCGGTCATTGTATGGATTTTGCTAGAAGGGTTAAGTTTACTTGTTTTACCCAATTTCCAACTCATTTCCGGCAACCTGACATGGTCAAACTGGATTGCGGTCAGCATCCTGCCCGGATTGGTGGGGGCACTCTTCATTGGGCTCAGTTCTTGGTGGGTGATGCGGCTCCAAGAACATGTGGATAGAAACAGAAGCAATAAGCAGCTCCTGGTATTTTGGGCACAGGCCGTCGGTTGGTTGGGCCTTGTGGGGGTTGGACTGCCCATGATTATGGTGGCCGTACAACTGTGGTTTCTGATTCTACGGGGCATACCAGAGTAACCTTCATTTTGTCGCGAAGGGCAATCCCGACCCATCATGGCCCTTAGTTTGGCTTTGAAGCTGAGGTTTTGGCGATCGCCTGTAAATAAGGCTGTGGATCTTGGGCAACCCATCCGAGGGGGGAACGGATGCGCAGCTCAAACCGTAAGGCTGACGCTTTACCGCCCACGGTACCAATCGCTTGTCCGCGCCGAACCGCTTGGCCTACCCTGGCTTTCATCGTGCCCAGATAGCCATAGCGTGTTTGACGGCCTTGGGCATGGTTGATCACCACCATAGCCCCCCAGGGCGGTTGAAGGCCCGCAAACGCCACCGTTCCATCGGCAACAGCATAAACAGGTGTCCCAATGGCGGCGGTTAGATCGACCCCGCTGGAAAAGGTTAACGCATCCGCCGTTGCCGTCGGTTGCCATCCGTAGGGTCGTTTCAACTCTGCTGTCTGGGGCAAGGGATACCGATCTTGCTGTAGATCGGAGGGGATGCGATCAATGGGCTGGGCTGGCAACGGCATCACCCCACTGCCAGAAGTCCCGGCAACTGGGGACCAGTTCACGCCTGGAACAAAGACCATTTGGGGCGATCGCTGACAGCCATTCACCTCAAATAAGACATCTGGTCGAATCCGATAAATTTGGGCCACGCTTTGGAGGGTTTGACCCGCTGGCACCGCAACCAAAATTCCGTTGAAGGGGGGAATCGCGAGGGTTTGACCCGGCACCACCTGTCCGCTGCGAACGGCAGGATTCAGACCCATCAGGGTAACGCTGAGCAGCCCATAGCGCTGGGCAATTTGGGCCAGGGTTTCGTTGGGCTGCACCCGATGTTGCCGGAACCGGGCGATCGCAGGCCGGGATGGGCAGCCGGTCGGCGGAGCATCGGCCAAAACAGGCGGTTGCCAGCATCCCCCCCAGAGTCCAGTGGCCCCAATCAGGATGCTCCACTTGAACATACCGCGCATGAAAGCGGAGGTCATGGGACTCCAACTGACTTGCAGTTGCCGATGTAGGATAGCCATAAGACCCTCGGAAAACAAGCTGCAATGACGAGGTATCATCAACTTCTAGCCTAAGCGAGATGCTTAGAAATTTGCCATAACGCGATTTCCCAGATCATCGCGGTCCATTGTCCTATCCACATCAAGATTCACGCAGTCTATTTGTAGGATGTGGATGGCAACTCTGGTGATTATGGCCGGACAATACATGAACCCTATCAAACCACCCACCTTAAACCATCGACATCGGGCCAATACAGTTATGGATTTACAACGGCGGAGACGGCACCTTTGGTTATGGCCTGTAATGCTGCCTTTGGTCTATTTGCAAAGCGGATGCGGCCTGGATAATGCACCTTCCTCTTCGGCATCCTCTCCGGTCCCTTCCACAGCCCCCTCAGTCACCATTGCCACGTCTGCTTCCGCCTTGCCGCCCAATTTTGTGGTGCAGGTGGTGCAGTCAGTGGGACCTGCTGTCGTCCGCATTAATTCCGCTCGCAAAGTTCAAAACAACGATAACGGCATCGGTTCTATTTTTGGCCTGCCCTTTGAGTTTCCCTCTAACGGACCGGGACAAGAGCGGGTGGAACGGGGCACTGGATCAGGGTTTATCTTCGATGCCAAAGGATTGGTGATGACCAATGCTCATGTCGTGGACAAAGCCGATGAGGTCACGGTGCTCTTGAAGGATGGTCGTCAATTGAAGGGAAAGGTGTTGGGGGAAGATACCTTAACCGATGTGGCCGTGGTAAAGGTGGAGGCGTCCGATCTGCCCACGGTGAATCTGGGAGACTCCAAAGCACTACAGCCCGGAGAATGGGCGATCGCCATTGGCAATCCCTTGGGGTTGGACAATACCGTGACGGTCGGCATCATTAGTGCCACCGGTCGTTCCGGGTCGGACATTGGCATTTCGGATCGGCGGGTGCGCTTTATCCAAACCGATGCGGCGATCAACCCCGGCAATTCTGGCGGCCCGCTCCTGAATGCACGAGGTCAAGTGATTGGGGTTAACACCGCCATTTTGCAAGGGGCACAGGGGTTAGGCTTTGCCATTCCCATCGATTCGGCCCAGCCCATTGCCCAGCAATTGGTGGCCACAGGCAAAGTGGAACATGCTTACCTAGGGGTTCGCATGGTTGACCTAACCCCTGAATTGCGCGATCGCCTCAACCGCGAAGAAAACCTCAAGCTAGACACCGACAAAGGCGCTCTGGTGGTGAAGGTGATTCCCAACTCGCCAGCGGCCAAAGGCGGGATGGAAGATGGGGATTTAATTCAAACCATTAACGATCAACCCATTCAAACCAGCGATGATG
>JBAVRC010001035.1:0-6947 GCA_049694615.1 Thermosynechococcaceae cyanobacterium
ATAATTTATGTCTTCATCGATCTTGAAATTAATCTGAATTTTTCCTGTATTTTCATTTGAAAAAGCATGTTTTAAGGCATTAGAAACCAGTTCATTTAGAATTAAGCCTAAAGGAAGAGCTGTTTCAATATCTAAATGGATTGGTTCAACATTGATCTGAATTAAAGACGATGCTTTGTAAATATCATAGGAACCAGACAAATTGCCAATCAAGCTTTTAATATAGCCAGAAAAGTCAATTCTTGACAAGTCTTCAGATTGATAGAGTTTTTCGTGCAAAAGTGCCATTGAATTGACTCGATTTTGACATTCTTTTAGTATTTCAATCGTCTTTTTGTCATTAATTTTCCTGCTCTGAAGCCGAAAAAGACTATTAATAATTTGCAAATTATTTTTAACTCTATGGTGTACTTCTTTGAGAAGCGTTTCTTTCTCAAAAAGTGATTCTTTGATCTGCAAATCAGCCTTTGTTCGCTCAGAAATATCCTGACAAACACAAATAAGATTGCCATTTTCTAATAAAGTTAATGAAACATCTTCATCAAATGTGCTGCCATCTCTTCGTTTGGCAATTGCTTCACCTTGCCAGCTTTTGTTCAGGCCAAGAATTGGAAAAACTTCATGCTCAAATCGACTAATTTCATCTGGATAGTATAAATCTTGCCAGGTATGACCTAACAATTCATCGGCATGTTTGTAGCCAAAGAGTTCGATGTGTGCCTTATTGAGATAGATATATTCACTTTTGGGATTAAGAATGGCAATTCCATTCAGCGCAGCCCCGACAGCAGCAAGCTGCTGCTGAATTTCAACTTGGGCTTGCCGATAGGTTGTGATGTCAATGCCAGTCATAATGATATATTGATTGGTTTCTACTTTATCTTGCAAGGTTGTATTTGACCAAGCAATATATCGTTGATCACCGGTGCGTGTTGTCCAGCAGGTCTCGTACTGATTTGGGACTTTGCCGGACTGAAATGGATTCAATGTTTTTAGGATCGTCTCTTTTTGTTCTGGGGCCACAAACAACGTCCAGAATAGCTTGCCTCTTACCTCGGAAAAAGTATAGCCTGAGGTTTGTTCACAGGCTCGGTTAAACCGTAGGATCCGACCTTCGATATCGAGTACAACCACTAGGGCACTGCTGGTTTCCAGGATAGCTGTAATAAAGTCACGCTCTTGTTCTAGAATGACTTCAGTTTGCAATCGTCTTTTGATCTCAGCTCTAACCCAGTAAAAAACGATCAGTGTAATCAGAAAAATTAGCAGAACGCCACTACTAAAGATCAGAATCGTTAATTGAACTTTTTTGAGAACAGTTTGTGATTGCTGAATTAATAATTTTTGTTGTACACTCTCGCTTGTATAGACAATGGTGCGAATCCGATCCATCGAAATTTTGTCCCAATTTTTTGTAAAAATGGGGAGCACATTACTCAGGCTTTTCTGTTGACGTAGGGTGATGCTTTGACTGAGCTCAACCATTTTTTGAGTCACCAAAGACTCCAGAACATCGAGTTGTTTGAGGCGATCTCGATTCCCAGCATTTAGGTTGCGCAGATCCTTTAGATCGTGGATGACGGCAATCTTGGCCTTGCGGTAGGGATCTAGATAGCGATCGTCTCCCGTAAGCAGGTAACCGCGCTGCCCTGTTTCTGCATCTTTTAGGTGAGAGAGGAACCGGTCATAACCCGCAATCAGATTCTGGGTGTGGGACACTTGGGCATTGGCGTCAATTAAAAGACTCAGGCTGGAGTAGGCTCCTAACGCAATGGCAATCAAAACAGCCGACACAATCCCTAATCCAAGGGTGGATCGCTGCAAAAATTTGCGTCGCTTCTGCTGCTTTTGGTTGTGGGTTAGTGCATTGCGCCCTAAATCGCCAATATGACGACGCATTTCCAATAAACTGATAGTTTGTTGGGCCAAGAGCTGTAACGCCTTGAGTTGGTCATCGGTGAGATGGCGCGGCACATAGTCTATGACACAGAGCGTCCCTAAAGAGTGACCGGTTGATTCAATCAGAGGCGCACCTGCATAGAAGCGAATATGCGGTGCCGCTGTGACCAAAGGGTTGGTGGCAAACCGTTCGTCTTTGAGCGTATCCGGCACAACCAACATATTCGGTTTCAGAATCGCATGGGCACAAAAGGCGATATCGCGAGGCGTTTGAGTCGCTGCTAGTCCAACTTTCGCCTTGAACCACTGGCGATCTGCATCAACCAGGCTAATTAAAGCAATGGGGGTTTTGCAAATGTTTGCAGCTAATTGTGTCACTGCGTCAAAGATGCCTTCTGTTGGGGTATCCAGAATATTGCACCCCTCCAGGGCTTCAAGCCTTTCGACTTCGTTCACAGGCAATGGCGCTTTCACAACGGCTAAACCCGCTTCTAATAAACTGAGTTACCGACAGAGACCGCTGACTTTGTGTAATGTGTATAAATACAAGCGCGACCCCCCATAGTATTTATGTTGCCCAAAACAGTCAACCGTGAGATCACGGAGACAAGCATCTGGTTGTCCATTCACATTAAGTATTTTTAAGGATGGCTCTGCATGATCCCAATTGCAGCAATCCAAGTGTCAAACCCTTTCCAACAGATAAAGCTGTTGATTTCTCTAGAAAGCGGGTAATCGGACTCGAACCGACGACATTCAGCTTGGGAAGCTGACGTTCTACCACTGAACTATACCCGCAGTTGCGTTCTCTAACATAGCACTGAATACTGGTCAGTAGCACCTTTCTAGAGACATGACAATGGACGAATTTATGCAGGCTGCGATCGCCGAAGCCCGCCAAGGGCTAAAAGAAGGGGGCATCCCGATTGGGTCCGTCCTGGTTAAAGCAAATGTCATTGTGGGCCGAGGGCATAACCGCCGAGTGCAGCAAAACAACCCCATTCTGCATGCTGAAATCGACTGCTTGCAAAATGCTGGACGCCTTGGCCAATATCGGGACACGTTGCTTTACTCCACCCTGATGCCTTGCTACTTGTGTGCTGGAGCCATCGTCCAATTTGGCATCAAAACGGTCATTGCCGGAGAGTCGGCTACCTTTCCCGGCACTAAAGCCTTCATGGAAAGCCACGGCATACAGGTCATTGACCTCGATTTAGACGAATGCAAGCAACTCATGCAGGATTTTATCGCCCACAACCCCCTGCTTTGGAACGAAGATATTGGCGAACTTTAGTCCGCTGTCCTACTGTGGGTTAGCCAGCGCCTGCAAGGCCTTGTACTGTTCCTGATTGCCTTGTTTAAGGTATAACTCAGCCGCTTTCTTAAAGTCGGCGACTGCTTCGTCTTTCTGAGGCGGTGCTAGGGCCAGTCGGGCAATGCCGCGTCCGTGATACGCCTCAGGATCATTGGGGTCCAAGGCTAACGCTGCGGTATAGTCTGCGATCGCCTCGTTGGGTTTGGTGAGCGCTGCATAGGCCAAGGCCCGATTCACATAAAATTTTGCTTCTTTATCATTCAGACGTAGGGCCTGGGTATAATCCAAAACCGCTGCGTCTAAATTGCCTTGGGTTGCCTGCGCGATACCTCGGTTATTGTACGCAGGGGCAAAGTTAGGGTTTATCTTAATGGCATCCGTAAAGGTCGTCAGTGCCTTGGGCAAGTCGCCTTGGGCCATGAGCGCATTGCCGCGATTATTTAAGACAGCGGCAGATTTTGGATTGAGTTGGGTTGCTTGTTCATAGCTCTTGGCCGCATCCGTTGCTTTGCCCAGGGATTCAAGGGCAACGCCGCGATGATTAAAGGCCACTGCATTTTTGGGGTCGAGAGCAATCGCCCGGTTATAGTCGGTCAGCGCAGCGGAATATTGCTTTAAGACCATCTGCGAATTTCCGCGCAAGGTGTAGGCTACTGCGGATTTTGGCTCTAGGGCAATGGCACGCGTGAAATCGGCGATCGCTGCTGTGTGATCTGCTTTCTGGGCCAACAGCAGTCCCCTTTGTAGATAAATATAAGCCACCTTTGGGTCAAGCCCAATCGCTTGGGTATAGTCGGCGATCGCTCCTGACGAATCGTCCAATGCGACTTTAGACGCACCGCGCAGACGATAGAATTCAGCTCGTTTGGGTTCAACTTGGATGGCGGCTGTCATATCAGCGATCGCAGCCGTGTGATTTTTCTGGGCGGCATAGGCCAATGCCCGTGGATACAGCAGGTTGACCTTCCCTGGCGTCAGTTCAAGGGCTTGGGTAAAGGTGGCGATCGCTGCGGTGAAACTACCTTTGTTGTATTCCTTCCAGCCTTTTTGTAATAACGCTTTTACTTGCTGCTGTTTCGGATCGGGTTTAGTTTTAGCCGTTTTTGGGGTAGACGGAGCAGGTTTGGTCTCGGGCTTTGTTTTTGCCGTATCTTGGGTCGGCGCAGTGGTTTTAGTTTCGGGCTTTGTTTTTGCTGTGTCTTGGGTTGGCGATGGGGTCTTAGAATCGGGTTTCGTGTTTGCCGATTCAGGAACTGGCGACGCTTTTGGGTCTGGCGCACTAGGCTCAACGGGTTTAGCGAGCGTTGAGCTGCTCCCAGTTGGGACACTCGGTGCAATCGTTGGTTGCGTTTCAGCCCAGGTTCTTATCGAAATGAGGGCGAGTCCTATCAAACTGATCCCGAAAGCAGCGATTGTCCGATGAGAAAGGGGGATGATTTCGCGTTGATGACTTGCCATTGATTGTTCCTTCAGTCGCTATATGAGATTAATCAAATACCCCCCTATTAATCTTGCCTCACTTTATCAAAATTTTCCTAAAAATCGGAAGTGAACTCGTTCAAGAAAATGAACTTTACAATAAAAAATATTTTTTTGGGAGAATATTCCGGGCAGTTTTAGCTCCCCGACCCCAGAATAGGGGTTTCAGCCCTTTTTAATCTGCGACAACCAACGGGAAATCAAGGATTTCAGTCTCTCGCCGCAAAGCTGTCCAGACTGTTGCAAAATCTTCCCCTACACTAAAAGTGGGAAAGAGCAGGCGAGGCAGTTGCAGTCTAGCGGTCCGCCGTTACGGCTGAGGAAAGTCCGGGCTCCCGAAAGACCAGACTTGCTGGGTAACGCCCAGTGCGGGCGACCGTGAGGATAGTGCCACAGAAACATACCGCCGATGGCGCATCGCGCCAGGTAAGGGTGCAAAGGTGCGGTAAGAGCGCACCAGCAACGTCGAGAGGCGTTGGCTCGGTAAACCCCGGTGGGGAGCAAGGCAATGGAGCAAGGGTTGGTCTTTTTCCTGTTCCGATTGATTGAGCCGCTTGAGGTGTTTGGTAACAAACATCCCAGATAGATAACTGCCCTCTGGGTCTCTTCGGAGAGGCAGAGAACAGAACCCGGCTTATGTCCGGCTCTTTCCTCAATATTGTTTTCCGATCGAAGTCTCGCGAAATGGGTCGCGCAATGGCATAACACGACAATGAATAAGGCGATCCAACAACAACACTTAGAACGCTTGATGGCCCGACTGGGGTTGCCGGAAACAGCACCCGTCAACTGGTCTTTGCTGGACTTGGCCCTCACGCACCCCAGTTACTCCCCCACGGAGAATTACGAGCAGTTAGAGTTTGTGGGAGATGCTGTGTTGCGGTTGTTTGTGGGGCAGTTGCTGTGGATGGACGATCATCGCAGTACGGTGGGCCAATGGACTGCGATTCGCTCAGTACTGGTCAGCGATCGCCTTTTGGCCGATATCGCCTTTGCCTTTGGGCTGGAGCGCTTTTTGCGGATCGCCCCCAGTGCAGCTTGCGACACGAATGGGGAAACCTCGCGGCTGGCCGATACCTTGGAAGCGGTCATTGGCGCATTGTATCTGAGCACCCATGACTTTTCCCTCATTGAACCTTGGTTAAAGCCCGAACTGGCACCCTATGCCGAACAGGTGCGGGCCGACCCCACCTACCAAAATTACAAAGCTGCTCTGCAACAGTGGACCCAAGCCCATTACAAACTGCTGCCCAACTATCGGGTGGAAGAATGCCCGAACCCCAAGTCATCGACACAGCGCTTTAGTGCTCAGGTCTGGCTGCAGAACAACTGCTTAGGCACAGGGACCGGTACATCCCGTAAGGCTGCAGAAAAAGCTGCAGCCGAAGCGGCTTATCTCAAGTTGATGGATGAAACGGATTCAACAGACCTGGGAGAAGCAAACGAACCCCTCTAATTCAGATCTGCCGTAAAAATACCGCCCGGAGCACAACCGCCAAAGGGCGCGGTAGCAAAAACCAATTTAGCTCTGCTGAGGGCTTGGGCACTGAGGGTATCGATTCGGCAAACCTGGCTGGATGCGATCGCATCGCCATCGGCAACAACCTTTCTCAGCTTGCCCTTACGAGATTGAAAGAGTCCGTTTCCGGCCACAGGAATGCTAGAGGACGTGCCATGCAGCACAATCCTGGAACCGCCGGGGATTGTACCGCTGACGGTATAGCCAGGAAACTGTGTAAACGTGCCGCCGTAGGCCGGAACCACCGTATTGGTATTGGCAATTAAGCGCGGCGCTGCGCCGCTCAAATTGGTCGAAAGAATCCCATTCAGACCGTCATCCCGCTGCGCTGCAAAAACAACAGACTGATTCCATAAACGCGATGTCCCAAACGCGCCTATTTTCCTGCCGGAACTGTCCGGGTAGGGGGTCTCCAGATTGGCCAATATTTTGTCGGGATCGCCTGTAGTGGACACAGGCCCTAGAAAAAGTGCTGTTGAGCCAAATACATTCCCGGCAGTATAGACCACACGAGAGTCGTAGAGAGCCGGAGCAGAGAAAATGGAGCTATTGCGATAATTTGCTGGCGTTGCCAGATTGGCGATGCGTTGCTTTTGGGTTCCGCCAGCTAATGCCGTGTAGACGCCGCTCACGCCGCAATTTGCTGCCCCAAACGCAACTTTATTCAGATGAAACGAGAGCCACGGAAGGCCGCCGACAAAGTCGAGGGTGGTTTGCGAACACCCTGGAATCGGG
>JBAVRC010001036.1:0-2197 GCA_049694615.1 Thermosynechococcaceae cyanobacterium
CGTTTTATGGCCCAAAAGCCAGATGCGGTCACCGAGCATGCGGTAGATGGACTGAATAACCCTCGCTAAGTCTAACTTGGGATATTCCCAGATTCTGGTCTGTTTAGGACGGATGGGTTTGATGCCAAGCTTGCGTATTGACTTTCAACGTAAGGATCCAAATTCCATTAATACAGTGGGGATCCCAGTCTAGAATATTGTGCTCAAAAACTCCAGATCTCAACTTGGACGGGGTTTAACATAGACGCAAGCAGGATATAATCGCTGAAAAATATCTCCTAGTGCTTGTATTTTCATGAAAATTCATCTGTTGGCATCAAGTTTGCTGCTCGAAGTTTTTGCCCTGTCCATTCAAGCAGCTTTTTCAATGCCAGTTGTTCGCTCTCCATTTAACTCGTTCGAGAGCCTTTTACCCACCCATTGGGTTGGTCTCGTCTCCGAAGAATCTTTCCCAGTCCATATTAGACATTCAGCGCCGTTGCTCCTTGCTCCTGTTGCATCCATATCGCCAACGGGCTCACAATCTATCCCACGAGTAAACTCTCTAGCCTCTTTTCAGTTGCTAGCCTCTTTTGATGTTCCCAATGGTGTAAATCCTACGGCAGGATTGGTACGGGCAAACAATGGGAATTTTTATGGCACGACTGCGCGTGGGGGACTAACGGGAGCACCTAACTGTATTGCCACAGCAGGATGCGGTACTGTTTTCCGCATTACACCCACCGGACAGAAAACAACTTTAGTCGCCTTCGATGGCACGAACAACTTGGGACTCCCTTCAGATGGGACTCTCGTTCAAGGCCGAGATGGTAACTTTTATGGCACAACGAACGGTGGAATCAGTAGCAGCAATTTCGGTACTGCTTATCGCATGACTCCTACGGGTAAGCTAACTAAACTCGCCCAATTTGATTTTTACAACACTGGTGGCGCTCCTCACGGCTTAATCCAAGCAAAAGATGGAAACCTTTACGGAACAGCAGAAACCGGAGGTGCCTTTAGCTCCAGTCTGTGTGCATCTAGAGGCTGTGGAGCCGTTTTTCGGCTTTCCTCTGCAGGCAACTTGACTATCCTCGCAAAGTTTAATGGAACAAATGGTTCCAAACCTACTGCAGGGCTGTTGCAGGCAAGCAATGGCAGTTTTTATGGCACCACATCTCAAGGCGGTAATACCACTGCTTGTCTCAATGGCTGTGGAACAATCTTTCGCATGAGTGCAACAGGCAAGATAACCACACTCGTCAAGTTTAAGGGCAGCAACGGCGCAGACCCCGAAGCCGAACTCATCCAGGGTAGCGATGGTAATCTGTATGGAAATACTGCTGAGGGTGGAAAGAATAACGCAGGTACCCTATTTCGCATGTCTCCCAATGGAAGTCTGACCATTCTCTATCATTTCAATATAAGCAACTCGAATGGAAGGTACCCAAAAGCGGCTCTCGTTCAAGGCCGAGATGGCTTTTTCTACGGCACAACTACATCGGGTAATTTTACTAATCCAGGGGGGACTGTCTTTCGCGTGACTCGTTCGGGCGTTCTGACGACTTTGATAAATTTAACAGGATTTCCTGCCAGCGCTTCGAATTCTATCGCCAAGCTGGTGGAAGGCAACTCAAGACAGTTTTGGGGAACATCCGTGGATGGGGGGGCTTTAGATCGCGGTACCGTTTTCCGCGTGTCGGTGAATTAGTTAATAGACTTGTTGCCTTTTAAATCCAAAAATCGCTGAAACCATTGTGTGGAAAAAATCTGGGCTGTTTTTGGCAAAAAATCGCTGAAATGCTTTCTGAGAGAAGCTTTCAAGGTTTTTCCATTTTATAAGGCAACAAGTCTATTAATGGGTGTAAGTGGGTGGATTAATGGCGAATGATTCCTACATCGTCGCTTCAGATTACCCCTGAACTGGTCGCCCTCGTTGCCGAAATCGATGAATTCAAGGGGGCATGGCGTGCGTTAGGGACGCTTGCTCCCGAACGACTGTCTGCGCTCCGTCGTGTGGCTACCATCGAGAGTATCGGTTCAATTGAAGGGAGTTGCCTGTCGGATCGCGAGGTCGAGTGTCTTCTGAGTAAGCTAGAGATTCAGGCGTTTGCGTCGCGGGACGAACAGGAAGTCGCTGGATACGCCAAGGCCATGGAAACCGTGTTTTCGGCTTGGGCAGACATTCCGATCGCAGAAAACTACATTCGCCAACTTC
>JBAVRC010001037.1:0-3981 GCA_049694615.1 Thermosynechococcaceae cyanobacterium
GGTCAGCTACGAACAGCTCACCCCCACCCTCAAGCAACTCAATCAGCGCAATGTGCGTGTGGTGAATGTTTCCCCCGCTTAAGGCACCTTGACCCTTAAATTTAAAATTTTGAACGAGATTCAGGAGACTCAAAAATGGCAATTACAGATGCGGCTTCTCGGCTCGGAACCACCGCTTTTAGCGGCAGTTCAGTTGAGCTTCGCCCCAGCTTTACACCAGAAAATGCCCAATCGACGATTCAAGCCGTGTATCGTCAGGTCTTAGGCAATTCTCACTTGATGGCCTCAGAACGTCTGGTTGGATTAGAATCCCTGGTGAGCAATGGACAACTCACCGTGCGCGACTTTGTCCGCGCAGTTGCTAAATCAGACCTCTACAAAAACAAGTTTTTGTATCCCAATTTCCATAGTCGGGTGATTGAACTGAACTTCAAGCACTTGTTGGGTCGTCCCCCTTACGATGAAGGCGAAATCGTCGAACATTTGGATCGGTACCAAAACGAGGGGTTTGAAGCCGATATCGACTCCTATATCAACTCCGCCGAATATGATGCTAACTTTGGCGACTCCATCGTGCCCTTCAATCGCGGGTTTGTTTATCAAACCGGCAACCGAACCGTTGGGTTTACGCGGACTTTTCGGTTGTATCGGGGCTATGCCAACAGCGATCGCTCCCAAATTGGCGGTTCCAGCCCACGTCTTGCAGCCGAGCTGGCCCGCAACGGTGCTTCGGCAGTGGTTGCACCTTCGGGCGGCGGCGGCGGATTTGCTTATAAAGCTTCTGAGCGCGGTACGATGCCCAGCCGTGTGTTCGGTCGTCCTTCCGTGGGTTCGACGGATCGGCTCTACCGGATTGAAGTTGCAGCCATCAGTCTGCCCAGGTATCCTCGGGTGCGTCGCAGCAACACCGAATACATTGTGCCCTTCGATCAACTCTCCAACACCTTGCAGAAAATCCAGAAAATGGGTGGCAAGGTTGCAAGTGTCACCGTCGCTCAGTAGCGTTTAAGACCGTTAGGGACCGCAGGCTATCTATCCGAGTTTGACGGGATTCATCCTTCATCTCGGGTGGTTGCCTGGGAGGTAGAAGGCCGTAAACTCCCTGTCTTAACCGAACATTTTGACCAAAACACGTTTTCGATAGGAGACATTGGAACAATGCTCAATCCATCTGCACATGCAAGAAACTCGACGCATCGGTTTTTCGTCTATGAAGTAACTGGGTTACGCCAGTCTGATCAAACAGAGCAACAGGGCTACCCAGTGCGCAATAGCAGTAGCGTCTTCATTCAGGTTCCCTATAATCGCATGAACGACGAAATGCGCCGAATCACTCGACTAGGCGGCAAAATCGTTGGTATTCAGGGCGCTGCTCAACCTGAATAGGACAAATAAGCTCATACCTACACTTTTATGAGGTTTTTGCGTGCGAGACATTGCCTTTCGCACGCTTTTTTGCCGATCAACAAGAGTTTAGCTTTTTGCCGACATCCCGTCGGTATGTCGGTCAGGAATTATGTTAAAGTTAAAAACGGTTAAAAACTGCTTTGTGCGGGTGTAGTTTAGTGGTAAAACCTTAGCCTTCCAAGCTAATGATAGGGGTTCGATTCCCCTCACCCGCTTTTCTTTAAGTAACAGTCGATCCAGGTCTGGATAGGGTTTCTGGTGCTAGTGACGAACGCCCCTCTAGACCTGCATTTGGCAAGGGTCGGGGTCAAACGGGTTTTTATACCCTGCGGGATCCCTGGTTTACTAAAATTAACACACATTCTCAGAAAAGTCGGTCAAGATCAAAATATATTCCCCAGGTTCTTGGCCGAATCTGCAACTTGAGTGGCCAACAGAGTCCCATTGGCGAGAGCGGTTTCAGGGTGTTGAAACCGACTTGTTTTTTAGTCTTCTCAAGCAGCATGTCCCGGCTATAGAGCGGAAGGCTCGCGTATATCAAGGAGACATCATTATGACGATTCGAGAAAATGCAGCTCGACTCATCAAGACCATTGAAGCCGAGCAAGATCAACAATTGAGACAACAAGCCCTCAACGACCCGAATCAGTTTGTCCGGTTGGCTGAACAGCAAGGCTATCGGTTTAGCCCCCGAAATTTGGCGGAAGAGATCACCCAGCTTTCAGCAGAGGCGATCGCCGCAATCTGGAACCCCGGTATTGGTCCCCGGCGTCATTTAGTACGTCGATAGCGATCCTCTTGGAGAAACCACTTTGACGTATAGAACTCGTCATATTCTGCACTTCTTTTTGGGCTTGTTAGGAGGGGGAGTTTTGGGACTCATTTGGGCGACCCAAACGGAAGCAATGCCCCCTCCTAGCCCAATTAGCAGCAGTACATCTACAACGCTTTTGATTCCATTGGGGGCGCAGTCCGTCTTTGACTGTGTACAGGCTACACTGTCACGGGAGGGAGAGTCTTTTCTGCAACTGGATCGACAGCAAGGCCTGTTACTGTCAGCCCCTCATGCGATGGATAGGCAAATGCTCCAGGACAATGCAGACCTACCAGCATCGCTTCCTCCCACGCAATGGCGCTCCGGGAGTTATCAATGGATGATTACACTGTTGCCCATAACCAATGATCAAACTCAAATGCAAATTGCCACTCGAATGCTGGGTTGGAGTGAACCCTCCCACCCAGCAATGATGCGACCGTCTGGCGTACGGGTACTCATTTCAAAACAAAAACTTGAAGACCGTTTGGCAACGACCCTCAAGCAAGCCTGCGATTGTGCGACGTCAGTGGCCCCTAAAAGCTCGTAAAAGACGTTGATCTGACATCTGGGGCTGTCGGTTTTGAGTTATCGCCATAGGCACCCACAAACCCTGCATTGACTCGGGTGAAGTCGGTCGCCAGGGTATCGTAGTCTCCCATATAAATGGTATTAATGAGATCGTCTACGCCGAAAACGGGGGGGAACGAAGCTTTCGTAAAGCGACGGTTTGTCCAGGAACCTGCCTTTCCGGTCGTGCTATAGGCGCAGAAGCGATCGATTTTAAGATTGTTCACATCTCGTCGTCTGGAGTAATAGCAAACCGCAACGGCTCCCGTTTTATCTACCCCAATCGCGGGCATGTACTGGTCTTTTTTGTCCGGTGTGGGTTTTGTCCCATCATTCACCTGAACTGGAGCAGACCAGGTAGTGCCTTCATCCGTCGAGGTGGTAACCAAGATGTCTGCGAAATTGTAGCGACCCGTCGGCGAGGTTGGATCCGGCTTACTGCCAAACCGCCCGTCGTGCCATGCCACAAACAATTTCCCGGATTTGCGATTGATGGCAACACTCGGGAAATCGAACCCAGACCGGAAACCATTTTCTAGGGTGAATGCATTGCCCACAAAGGTGACCTTAGAAATCAGTTGCGCCGGACTGAAGGTGACGCCATTATCGACCGATTTACGAATAAAAAGCTTTCGATTGATGGGCGGAAAGGATGTGCCTTTGAAATCTTCCCAAATTACGTAAACTTGACCTTTCGGCCCCACGATGACCTGCGAACCTTGCACAAAATCGTTGCCTGAGGCCGAAGCGAGTTGTTTAGGTTTACTCCAAGTCGCGCCGCCATCTGTAGAACGCACAATTTCGAGAGTTGTGGAAGCCCCAAAATTGGTATAGGTGACATACAACTGTTTTCGATTGGTGGGGTCGATGGTCATCCAGGACTTATCCAAAAAATTTCCAGTCGTTCCTGCAGAGGCCGCAACAACGGGGGCATTAAACGTGATGCCGCCATCCGTGGATTTAGACACGGAAATCGTACTAGCACTCCCA
Source organism: Thermosynechococcaceae cyanobacterium (assembly GCA_049694615.1). Classification (GTDB taxonomy): domain Bacteria; phylum Cyanobacteriota; class Cyanobacteriia; order Thermosynechococcales; family Thermosynechococcaceae; genus JAAURS01. The sequence goes on from JBAVRC010001037.1 coordinate 3,782, forward strand.
TCGTCGAACAAAGAAGATTGATAAAAAATACTGGCACTCGCGCACTGAACCACTGGGTCGCCTTGCAAGAATCCGGGGGGCGGGGCGGGTACGAATTTCAGATCCTTGAAGGTAAGGCCACCATCCGTTGATCGGGCGTACCCATTAAAACTTAAACCGCCCGTTTCCACAAAACTGCCTGAATCGTTAAAGGCAGAAAC
>JBAVRC010001038.1:0-3286 GCA_049694615.1 Thermosynechococcaceae cyanobacterium
CCCCAATCCCAGGAAAAACGGCAATGCAGTCCCCCCAGATGCCATCGTTGCAATGATGGCCCCAACAGTGAATCCACCCGTCAATAGCGTCCCACCCCACTTGAAAAGGTTGTCCTTAGTCTGCTCCCACTTCAAATAGTCAATAATTTGTTGATTCGTCGCAGACTGATTGGGATTATTCGGGTCAATCTTCAACCCCTCAAGCGTCCCCTTCACCACATCATCAAGGAACAATGCCTTCGAGGGGTCTTTCTGAATCTGTTGGCTCAAATCCTTGATATTGAACTGAATCTTTCCAAATTCCTTGCTGATTTGTCCGAGCAGTTGAGCATTACTGCTGTTGGCAACCGTTGCATAATCAATCACTGCTAACGCTGGATACTGCGCCTGCATCTGGCGACGGGCAACTTGAATAAGTGCCTGCTGAGACTCAATCTGTTTGATTTGTGCTTGAATTTGAGGACTGACGACCCCTAATGGATGCACATCATCTCGGTCAATGAAGACATTGGGAGGGGTAAAGGAGTTTTCTTTGCGGTCTTTCATCACCAAATCGGCAATTTGGCGATTGAGACGCTGGTCAAGCTGCACAAGCTGCTGGTCTTGATTTGCCAGTTGTCGCAGTTGTTGCCATTTGGGGTTATTGGGACTGAGATTTTTATACTCTTTGAGGTCTGCATCCAAACGACTGTAATTACTTTGTAGTCGCTTGAGGGCGTTGTTTTTTAGCTTGTCCTTAAACGTCTCGACGGGTGCAAGGGTTGGTTGTGGAATCCATTCTTGAATCTGGTCTCCGGGTTTGAGTTGGAGCGGTACCCCCTTCTTAAAGGGGATGATAATTTCTTTGCCTTTGGCATCCCGGCGCACAATTTGACCTGAAAAACTGGCGGCATTTTGAAATGTCTGCGGGATTGACCCTTTCGCTGTTCCCTGAACACCAGCAGGCCAAACCTGATTCCGTTTGTTGCCATCGGTTGTGGTCGTGTTGTAAATAATTTTCATCGTTCCTGGCTGGTCACCGGGATAGACAACGAAGTTTGTTTGCCATTGTCCAGCGGGGGGCGTTTGTGCCACCTGTTGCTGGGGTGGACGAGGCTGAGTGGTTTTGGGCTGAGCCGCTATGATTTGGGGCGTTTGGGTTTGTGGAGGACTGGAAATGGTACTGGTCTTAGGTTGAAGGGACGCCTGCTCTACAGGGGTCTCTTCTTTAGGCTGTACCAGCATCCCAGGGGTTAAAGCTGTAGTAGCCACCAAAGTTGGCTCGGTCTTTTGGGGTACAGAAGCCTTAGATTCAGGCTGCACCGATGTCTCAAGCGTTAAATTTGTGTCAGCCGCTTTAGATGATTCTGGTTCTGGCTTCCATCTGTCTGCAGGAGACTTATAGCCACGAATCTTGCCATCAAGGTATGCCTCAATATTTTCAGGCATCAGTTCAGGCGGAATCGGCTTGAACATTTTCGGCTTTTGTTTACGCTTCTTTTCTCGCAGCGTCAGCCAATTTTCTTCCTTTTTCGATCTACCCCAACTTAAATCTGAATCACTGGAGCGTCCATCAGACGAAGAGGGCTGATAGCGAAGATTATATGGATTCAGGCTGACCCGTTCACCGCGTGCAAAATCTTTATCTGTCGCCATTTTCGACACCAATATTGATTCATGCCCCCTTGCCTTCCATCGTAATATAGACCCAAATTCTCCTAGCGCACAACCATGACCCCAACCACACCAGAACAAGCTCAACAGTCCCTCCTCAAAGTCATCGACACCCTCGCCACAAAGTATTCAGAGCCCTTGGAACAACTGTCTCAACGCTTTAAGTTATCTACCCTCGAAGGCAATACGTTATTGCTGTGCCTTGGCTTAGAACTCGTATCCATCTGCGGTAGCCTCTGTGCTCATGCTCAAGACAATCCCGACAAAGACTATCCCACCTTCAATCTGATCTGTACTCTTTTCCCTGAAGAAAGCCCTGACCGCTTATTATCCTCTCGCTCTCCGCTTAATCAGTGGCAATTGATAGAAATTGTCCCCCATCATGCCCATAGTCAAGGATCTATCCGTCTCGACCCAAGCGTTTTAGACTACTTCCTCGGACAACCCTGCATTGATCCTTCCCTAAAACCCTACCTCACCCCCATCGCCACCCCAACCACCATCACACCCCTGCCCCCCAGTCAACAAACAATCGCCGACGAACTCCTCCAAAGCTGGACCCATAACCCCACACGCCCCACTCAACTCACCCATCCTGATACCCAAACCAGAGAAGCAGTTGCCCTTAGCGCCTCTGCCACCCATGGCCATCAACTGTATAAACTCCACTACCTCAGCCTTCCTACCCAGCCCGAACTCCTCCACACCCTCATCCTGCGCTGGCAGCGCCATATCCGTCTCTACTCCAGCATCTTGCTATTAGAATGCAGTGACCTCGACCCCGAAAACCCCAACGCTAGGGCACAGCTGAGCCAATTCATCGACCGCGCTAATTGCCCCGTCATCCTGAGCAGTGCCACCCGTCTGCGTTTAGGCAACAACCTCACCACCCTCGAAATTCCAGATCTGAAACTCTCCGAACAAAAACAGCTGTGGACTCACCACCTCGGCGAACAGGCCAACCCCCTCACCCCTCACCTGAACCAAATCGTCACCACCTTCAACCTCACCCCCCACAACATTGAGATCATTGCCCGCACCACCCTTGCCCAGCTCCAAGATCCAGAAGACCTTCCCCAAAACCTATGGCTCAACTGCCGCAACCAAACCCGCAGCCAACTCGAAAGCTTCGCTCAGCGCATTGATGGTAAAGCCACTTGGGAAGACCTGGTATTGCCCAACGCCGTCATTGAACCCATCAAACAAATCATTGCCCAGATGCGCAACCGCCACACCGTCTATGAAGACTGGGGACTGGCGACCAACAACCGTCGTGGACTGGGTCTAACCGCCCTCTTCTATGGCGTCAGCGGCACAGGCAAAACCACCGCCGCTGAAATCATTGCCCATACCCTTAACCTAGACCTGTATCGGGTTGACCTGAGTCAAGTCGTCAGTAAATATATTGGCGAAACCGAAAAGAACCTATCCTTTGTTTTTGCCGCCGCCGAAAGGTAATCGACCCAGGGGGTAACGAAAATTAAGGATTGTAGGAGACGGTCTCTAATAGAGTGACAGTCATGAACAAGGAGATCGAACTAGGGGGCGAAAAGATCCCCCAAAGTGATTGGGACGCAACACCAAAGCGGGTTCAGCAGTTAGTGCTAAACCTGCTAGAGCAGTTGAAGGTCGT
>JBAVRC010001039.1:0-5260 GCA_049694615.1 Thermosynechococcaceae cyanobacterium
GATCATCCTGACTTGACCAATAGCCGTTGCCACGGTCGCCCCCACTGAGAGCCGAAGAGCATACTTCTTCTTAGTGCTTTATTGCTTATTTCTAGCTTCTTCAGCGTCCAGCACTTTCAGAACTTCCTTTACCTTTTCCGGTGAGGATCGCCTTGCTAAATTGCTCATGCAGTGACCTTCACCCTTTGGGACCAGAGATTCACGGCGAAGCTGACGAAATGCATTCATACAAGCTGGGCAATCGCAGCCAAACAGGGTAACGGCTGCATCGCTTTCAGCCTCGCTGAAATCCACTGAAAACTCGTCTAGCCCAACATTTTTGCTAGAAGCAACCAGCAGCGAAGATTTTTGATGAAGAAGACTGCGAATATTGGGAGACTCAAGTTGAGACGCTTGAGGCAGGCTACAAGAAGCCTGATTGGGCTGGGACGATGCTGCTTCAGCCTTAGACATGTTCCCTACAAGCCAGCCAGAAGCCAGAACCGAACCCAAAATTGCAGGGACAGAAGCTAATTTCAACCCTATCTTGTAATTCATGAAAGCACTCCTCTCATTGACTACAGACATTATGCCAAAAATATCCCTTTATGTGTTTGCTAACGGCTAACCGCCAAGACAGATCCTGATGCCAGCACGCAGTCATGCAAAAATCTTACTCCAATCCGATTAGAGGCTGCACATTAGCAAATGAGGAGAGGGACAAGGCGATCGCCCTCGGCAAAGATTTCATCACCCAACACTGGGCGTTCATATTATCCATTGCCGACGGGAGAGTGCGCGATCGCCAGTATGCCCTGCCTTAACCAATGATTCGCGATGGGACGCGATGGGGAAGCCATTAATTGCGCTCAAGGACAGCGATATACCCATCTGATTTGAGGCGATGCAAGGCATATTCCGCTTCGGCTCGATGGTTGTAAGTGCCTTCGAGGTGCCAGTAATCCTTGGGCCAGCGGCGATAATAGACGCTGTAACTCGTATTATCTGTATAGTCTCTGGTATCGAAGAGCGTATACCCACCGACCCGCACTTCAACAGCATCCGATTTGACGGGTACAGTGAGAGCCATGCCTAAGACCGTGAGCGATAGCAAGCCAATAACACCTTTGTTCATGATCGTTATCCTTTGTGGTTAGCAGTTGATGGTATTGAATGTCCCATCTTTACCAGACAGGGGATGTGATACAAGCCTGCTGCAGATGGTGATCTTGATCTCAGCCCTTTGGTATCCGCACCAACAGTTTGAATCTCAAGTTGGGCATCCTGAACAAAAGAGACCGCAGCCCATTCATCCCATTGTGCTGACGGCTCTGGGCATCGTTACCTATTATTCTCTGGAAACATGTTAAAGATTGCGGTAGGTCACAGTATTGATCCTGATTCTCTGGAGGCGGTCCATGAGGTTTTGGCCCAATGTCAAGACTCCCTGGCGGGTCAAAGGCCACAGGCAGGGATTTTGTTTGCGGCGATTGATTTTGAACATGCATTGATTCTGAATTGCATTCAGGAGGCGTTTCCCGGCATTCAACTCATTGGCGGCACAACGGATGGCGAAGTGTCATCGGTGATGGGATTTCAGCAAGACTCGTTGACGTTGATGGTCTTTTGCGCCGACGACATTGAATTTCAAGCAGCGGTGGGACGCAATGTCTCCCAGGATCCCGTTGCGATCGCCCAGACGACAGTCAACGACTGCAAACCTCAACTCACCCTGCCGCTCCGATTTTGTCTAACCTCCCCTGAAAGTTTGACCACCAGTGCCTCTTTAATATTGCAAGGCTTAAAAATAGCCTTAGGAGACATTCCGATTTTTGGCGGCACCACTGGCGATCAAACCAAAACGGTACAAACCTACCAGTTCTTTAACACCGAGGTGCTGAGTGACGCGGTGCCCATTTTGCTGGTCGCTGGCAATGTGTTGTTTTCTCATCAGGTTGCCAGCGGTTGGCGACCGATTGGCAAGCGGAGTACGGTTACCAAAGTGGATCACAACATTATTTATGAAATTGATGGGAAACCAGCTTTAGCGTTCTATCAACATTACCTAGACGAATTTGCACCTGATGTTGCCTATCCCTTGGCTATTTTTCCACCCGGTGAAGACAACTTTTTCCTTCGCGGTGCATTGAGTCACGATCCTGAACGAGGCAGTCTGACGGTTGCTGCCGATGTGCCGGAAAACTCCATCATCCAAATTACTGAAGCATCCGAAACGGATATTATATCGGCCTCTAGAACAGCATTTTCTCAAGCTTGGGATGCCTATCCCGGTGCTGAACCTGCGGCGGCTTTATTCTTTTCCTGTGCTTGGCGTCGATTTATTTTAGGAACCCAAACCGATCAGGAGTATGCAACCATTGCCAATCGCCTCGAAAATCCCTTACCCAGTTGTGGGTTTTATACTTACGGTGAAATTGCACCTCTACGGGTGAATGGCCCTACATTTTTTCACAATACGACTTTTTCAACCTTGTTGATTGGTAGTCGCTAAATGCTGAATGACATCCAAGATATCTCGCAAGCGTTAGCGAAGGAAAATCGGATTCTGAAAAAGAAACTGGAACGGTCTGAAGCAGATCGCGTCAAACTGGAAGGGACCAACCGCAAAAAAGAATCTCTTTTAAAACAGGTTATTTTTGAACTGCAAGAGTCTCAAGCCATTTTGGAGAAAAAAAGTGCCGATTTGGAGCAAGCTATCACCGATCTAACCCTAATGCAGAGCAAACTGGTAGAAGCTGAAAAGATGGCGGCTTTAGGTAGTTTAGTAGCTGGGGTTGCCCATGAAATTAATACCCCAGTGGGGACAAGCATCACCCTGGCCTCAACCCTGGCCGATGAAACGAGGGTTCTGGCAACGGCGATCGCCCAAGGGCAACTCAAGCGATCGCTGCTGACCAATTACCTGGATACAGCCCAAGACTGTACGCGAATCTTGCTTAGTAATCTGCATCGCGCCGGAGATTTGGTGCACAGTTTCAAACAAGTTGCGGTGGACCAAACCACCCTAGAGCGGCGTATTTTTCAGGTCAAACCTTACCTAGAGGAAGTTGCTACTAGTCTCTCGCCCCATTTCAAAGGGACACGGCATCGTTTAACTGTCGAAGGGGATGCGGCCATTACCATCCATAGCTATCCCGGTGCGTTAGCGCAAGTCGTGACTAATTTGATTACTAACTCGCTCACCCATGCTTATCCATCCGCAATGGGTGGAGAAATGCAGTTTAAGATTGCTCAAACGGAGTCCAATATTGTAATTTTCTTCAGTGATGATGGTTGTGGCATCTCTTCGGAAAATCTAAGCCGCATCTTTGAACCATTTTTTACAACGAATCGGAGTGAAGGAGGAACGGGGCTAGGACTTCATATTGTCTATAATTTAGTGACTCAAAATTTGCAAGGGAACATCCAAGTCAACAGTACCGTCGGTCAAGGAACCCAATTCACCATAACGCTTCCTTTGCAAGTTCTCTCATGATCGAAAATCCGTTTAGAAAAAATTTTGAGATTTTAATATTTCATAATGATTGCATTATTTAATGACTTAAATTTGTGAAATGCCTAACAATTCACCCCAATTAGAGACTGATCAAGATATTTTATCTTCCTTGAGTGAGGATGAAGATATTTTTTTTGTTGATGAAGACGAAATCAACGAGAATGAAATACTTAGCGATTCAGACTCAGAAAATGGAAGTTGGAAAGTTATTATATTAGACGATGAACCTGCGGTTCATGAAGCAACTCGTCTAGCTTTAAAGAATTTTGTTTTTGAAGGCAAGTCATTGAAGTTCTTTTCAGGTTATTCTGGGAAAGAAGGGCGAGAACTTATTAGTGAAAATCATTTAGATGCTGCATTTATTCTACTTGATGTTGTCATGGAAACACAGGATGCAGGTCTAAAACTTGTCCACTTTATTAGAAATGAACTCAATAACAAAAAAATCCGTATTATTCTTCGGACAGGTCAACCGGGTGAGGCTCCAGAAGAATCGGTTATCTTAGATTATGATATCAATGACTATAAATTAAAAGTAGAACTCACTCGACAACGGCTTTTAACAACCGTCATAACAGCTCTCCGCTCTTATCGAGATATGATGACGATTGAGCAACAGAAGATTGAATTAGGTCGAGCTTTGACAGACTTAGAATTATTACAAAAGAAATTAAAAAACTATTCTTATAATTTAGAAATAGCTGTTTCCATGCGGACGGCTGAATTGCAAAAAGCTAATCAATCGCTACATCGTTTGGTATTGCTAGATGGTTTAACTTTAGTGGCCAATCGTCGCCATTTTGATGAGTATCTGGCCCAACAGTGGACTGTTCTGGCGCAGATTCAACAGCCGCTGTCGTTAATTTTGGCGGATGTAGACGATTTCAAAAAATATAATGACTATTATGGCCATCTGGCGGGGGACGATTGTTTGAAGCAAGTGGCGCAAGCCATGAGTCGGGTGCTCAATCGTCCGACTGACTTGGTGGCTCGCTACGGGGGTGAAGAGTTTGCAGTTGTGTTGCCCTCGACCCCTGTTGAAGGGGCTGTTAAGGTCGCCGATGCCATCCGGTGCGAAATTCAAGCATTGCAATTGCCCCATGCGTGTTCTTCGGTTTGCGATCGCATTACCGTCAGTTTTGGGATTTCCTGTATCGTGCCCCAGGTTGAGTTTTCTCTGGAAACACTCATTGCGACAGCGGATGAGGCATTGTACCAAGCGAAGCGGAAGGGGCGGGATGGTTACTGTGTTTATGGTGGATCCTTGAACAACTGGGGAGAATAGCCATCTAATCAGCTCTTTGGATTCTGTGGGTGCCCAGTATGCCTCGAATATTTGGGCTTGGTGTTTAGGGATGTTTTCGTCTAAGACACGGATCTAAGCTTTGGAAGAATGCCGTAGTCGTGCGATCTCTGGGTTCTTATCTTGCCTTAAGGGATCGTTCAGCACCCCTTCAGAGCCATGCAGTACCTTTGCCTTAGAAGCATATTGCGCCTCTAACGCTTTGCCAAACTGTACCCATTCCCAGCCCCACCATGAAAAAACGATATTTCTTACAAGCCGGAGCCGCAATGGTCGGTGCAACGGTGTTATCTCGGTTTATCTCTGGGCCGTCCAAACCAACCGTGATCGCCGAAAACACAACCCTTGCAGCAAGCCAGTCCTTCGAGGTCGTCAAAACCGAAGCCGAATGGCGTCAAATGCTGACCCCGGAACAGTTTTTTGTTCTGCGGCAACACGGCACCGAACGGGCTGGCAGTATC
>JBAVRC010001040.1:0-2058 GCA_049694615.1 Thermosynechococcaceae cyanobacterium
AATCTGCAATAGGCGATCATCACTCTCCCAACGGGCAAAAAAAGGTGCTTCGGCAGGCGTAATGGAAAAGTCACCCTTCCCGTAAAGCCCTGTATAGGAGCTGTCTCCCTGAATTTGCAGCAAACGAACTGGACGGGGAGCAAGCGAGAAACAAATGACATGGTCATTCGGGTAAAGCATTCTACCCTCCCCCGCAGGATGATGAAACTCTTCGACCAAGATATTTTTCCAACCCTGAGTTTGGCTCGAAACAAGGGGCTGGCTGGCACAGGCAATCTGATGGCTGGCGATCGGTTTCATGGTGTAAACCCCATGCGTCTAGATCTGATTGTATTCATTTTCGCATTTCACCAAACCTTCTGAGAATTGCCCGCAAGATTCTGTCAGTTTCACAAGAATTAGATAGCTGGGCAGTGGTCATTTACCTAAGCTGAGATAGTCATTGATCAACAGGAACTGTTTTTTATTAGCAATCGGAGGCAAAAAAATGACACATGAACACTGGACTCAGGGGATGACCCTCGTTATTGGCGGTACCGGTAAGACCGGTCGTAGGGTGGCAGATCGGTTGCTCAAAGCGGGCCGACTCGTGCGAATCGGATCGCGAACCGCAGAACGACCCTTCGATTGGGAGAACCGGGACACTTGGGGACAAGTGCTTCAAGGCGTTAAGGCTGCTTACGTTTCTTATCAACCTGATCTGGCAGTACCGGGTGCCCTCGAAACCGTTCAGGCGTTCTTTGCCCAGGCGATCGCCAATGGTGTTGAGAAGTTGGTACTCCTTTCGGGTCGGGGAGAAGAGGAAACGGAACAAGCTGAACAGGCACTCCAGGTGACTAGTGTGGATTGGACGATCTTGCGATCGAGCTGGTTCTGCCAGAACTTCAGCGAAGGTTTCTTCCTCGATCCGATTCTGGCTGGTCAGGTTGCCTTGCCGGTGGGATTAGTCGCAGAGCCATTCGTCGATGTTGATGACATTGCTGATATCGCCTTCGCTGCGCTCACCGATCGACTCCACTCGTGCCAGCTCTACGAGATCACTGGACCAAGAGCATTAACCTTCGCCGAGGTGATCGGCGAGATTGCCCGCGCGACAGGACGGGATATTACGTTCATCCCGGTTTCAGCCGATGACTACCGGGCAGAGCTTGTCCGGCAAGGTGTGCCGGATGATTACATCGAACTGGTCTTGTATTTGTTCGCCACCGTGCTCGATGGACGGAATACACCACTGACCGATGGCGTGCAGCGTGCGCTCGGACGACCGCCGCGCAGCTTCTCCGACTATGTACGGCAAACGGCTGCGACTGGCATCTGGGGAGGCAAATAACGATGTTTGCTCGTTATCTCTTCTCCCTAACCATCACTGTGGCAATCGGCTGTGGGCTAATTGCTGGAGTTTTCTTCGCGTTCTCGACCTTCGTGATGCCTGCCCTGGCTCGACTCCAACCGAATCAGGGCATTGCCGCTATGCAATCCATAAATATCACAGCGATCAATCCGTTGTTCATGTTGGCTCTGTTTGGAACGGCTGTGGCTTGCCTCTTTTTGACGATTACTTTGCTGCCAAAGTGGAACCAACCCGGTACTGTCTACTTGCTAGTTGGTAGTTTGCTCTATCTTGTTGGTACAGTAGGAGTGACGATCGCGTTCAATGTGCCCCTGAATGATGCGTTGGCGATCGTTGACCCAAACAGCACTAAAGGCGCAGCCCTATGGGCAAAATACCTGACTAACTGGACATTCTGGAATCACGTGCGGACAGTAGCAGCGCTGGCGGCGGCAGGAGTGTTCACAATCTTGCTCAGCGATCGAGCAGTGCAGTGATAAACTTTTGTACAAAATAAGCTGAGCCGTTCAATGATGACTTGGATACAATCTTGATAGATTTGCAGAAACAGCGAGATAAAATTAGAATAGAAGTTGCAAAACCGTCACCCAAATGCTGTATAACAATCCGCTTGCACCCGACCGTTTAAAGGTTATTGGTTGAGTTCGAGAGGTTATTCGCGGCGGGTTATGGGCATCGTTAGGCTGATGCGGGATAAAGCTTAAAGC
>JBAVRC010001041.1:0-2543 GCA_049694615.1 Thermosynechococcaceae cyanobacterium
ATCCGGCCCAATCCGAGGCACATCATGGGTGACGAGGGCTGCAAACTCAAAACTAAAGTGATGCACAGGCTGCCCGCGCCGATTCCAGAGGGCCAGCAGTTGCTCAACGGAAAAGGTCTTATAGCGACCTTGATAGAGGGACTCAATGAGCGCTAGCCGCACCCACGGTTCTGGATAAGCTTGCAACCACCGATCCAAAACCTCGCTTTTGGAAGATTGGGGATAATGATCCGTATCCAAACTGTAATAAGTAAGCAGATCGAAGGTATTGGCCTTCGTACTGGGCTGGGGTGTGGGATTCATCATTATTGTTTGAGGAGGAGTTGCACGGTCAACCGCCAGTTTGCAGAAATTGCTTGTGTTTTAAGTTAAGCGACGACCCCCCAGACGCCAACTTTCACCCTATAGGCGACACTGCTCTGCAAACTGATCTTACAGAACAGTTTAGGAGGATTTTCTCTCTCGGATCCGATCTATCTTGAAAATTCTCTGCGGAGATTGTAAAGTTTTGGATCGTTTTGGGTACCCGATGCCGCTGCCCGGTTGTTCTGCGATCCGCTACACACACCTGCGGTGGACCAATGCTAAGATGCGATCGCCTCATCTGCTGACGGAGCTTAGATTTCCAGCCATGAAGCTCAGTATATTGTCCTTGCCGTGGCTTTCAATCCTATGTATTGGAATGGCCTATGGATTATTAGGCTGGGAACTGGCCCTATTCTCTGCAATGTGGGTCATCGATATTTGGCTTTTAACCATCCTGGTTATTTTTGGCCTCATTTGGCGATCGCAGGCTGTGGGTCGTTTAATGCGATTAGGTCCCAGAAGTTTAGTTAGCATTTTTTTGCTGAGCATGACGGTCACCCTAGCAGCAGCCTATGCCGAACCCTTTGGACTGGCGCTAGTGTTGTTGCTGACCATTGCTTGGGGACGACTCGAACTCCAAACCAGAGGATTAAGTCAACGCGTCACCTTGACGGTACTCTCTTTGGTGGCAGGCGGATCCTTGACGGGAGGGTGGTTTTTAGCACGCAACGTTGAGGCAGTGACCGTTCTGCAGCACCTTCAGCGTTGGTTGCCTGTCAACTTGGGGCTATCGTGATCAGATGGATGTCATGGGTCAATTAAAAGGCCAAACGAGGGTTACCTCATTCAGCCTTAATAACCAAAAATATGAGTCAACTGATGTTATGAAATTATCTAAAACCGACCGCAGCTTGCCATACAAAGGCTAGCAATAGGAAAAAGACGGGAATGACTGGCATGACATCAACAAGGGGGTCGAAGATTGAATAAGCTTCAGGCAATTTTGCCAAGAGCAGAGCGGCTTCCATGAATGAATGTTCCTTCCAACACAGCGTTTAGAAACACTAAGAATCTTAACATGGATTCTCAGTCTATTCTCATGGCTGGGTTGATGGAGGTTAACCATGGGCCAAAGTCTTGCATAAACGTACCGGACTGGATCGCTTGACGGATCCGTTGGGTGAAGCGCACGAGTTCGGTGATGTTGTGGAGGCTGAGCAAGGTGTAGCCTAGCAATTCCCGCGAGCGCAACAGGTGGCTGAGGTAGGCCCGTGTAAAGTGTTGACAGGTATAGCAGGGACAGGTAGCGTCGAGGGGCGTAAAGTCTTCGCGAAATTTTTGGTTGCGCAGGTTCCAGCGCTCGCCACTCACGAGGGCATTGCCATGTCGCGCCAGTCGAGTCGGAATCACGCAGTCGAACAAATCGATTCCGGCTGCGATCGCCTGGGCCATTTCGCGGTAGGTGCCCACACCCATTAAATAGCGAGGTTTGTTGGCGGGGAGTAGTGGGGTTGTGACCTGGACAATCTGTTGGATGAGTTCGGGCGGTTCGCCCACACTCACGCCACCAATGGCATATCCCGGCAGGTCAAAGTCTGCGATCGCCTGGGCCGAATATTGCCGCAGATCGGCATAGACGCCCCCCTGGACAATGCCGAACAGGGCTTGATCGGGACGCTGATGGGCTACAATGCACCGTTTCAGCCAGCCAGTGGTGCGATGCAACGCGGTTTCGATGGCAGCACGGGTGGCAGGATAAGGCGCACACTCGTCGAAGGCCATGATGACGTCGGCCCCCAGTGAATTTTGAATCTCCACAGATTTTTCGGGGGTGAGCCGGATCAGTTGGCCGTCGCGGGGGGACCGGAAGGTAACGCCTTCGTAGGTAATCTCGCGCAACTCGCTGAGGCTAAAGACTTGAAAGCCTCCAGAGTCGGTCAAGAGCGGACCGGACCAGTGCATGAACCGATGCAGTCCGCCGGCCTTTTGGACAATGTGTTCCCCCGGTTGCAGGTGCAAATGATAGGTATTGGCCAAGACCATTTGTGCTCCGGTGGTGGCCAACTGATCGGGGGTTAAGGTTTTGACATTGGCCAGGGTGCCCACGGGCATAAAGCGGGGGGTTTCTACGGGGCCGTGGGGGGTATGGAACACACCGGTCCGCGCTTTAGTGTGGGAACAACACACCTGGCACTCAAATTGAAACGATTGACTCAAGACCTTTTACACTCCTGCAT
>JBAVRC010001042.1:0-2647 GCA_049694615.1 Thermosynechococcaceae cyanobacterium
GTGGGTGGCGGCAGATGGGGCGATCGCATCCCAGGAGATCCTGTTTGAGTCAGATTGCGCCAAAGATCGCGCTCCTTTGCATCCTATGGCGGAACAACAGCTCACCCTGCAATGACAAACGCCTCGCATTTAGGGCGAGGCGCTGGGGGAAATGCTTGAGGTCGGAAAGGATGTTGTTGCAACTACAGAACAGCCCTTCAGAATCTTGATGAAGTCACTGGGTAGGGTATTTTAGAGTTCGAGTTCATTGCCGCGCTTGTATTGCAAATAGGCGGCCACAAACAACCCCGCCAGCGTGACTGGAATTAAACCCAGTACAATTCCAGACAGTAATGGTTCTACCACGTCAAAACTCCTTGATGATGGACAATGTATCGATGAAACCGAGTTTACCTATTTACACGTTACCAAGGAACCGTATTCCGATGTTACTGCATTGGAAACGAATCCCAGTTTCGACGCGTCATCCCCTAGCATAGGAAGAGAATGATAACGTTTGTGCTCTGCCAACCTTCGCTATCCCCGATAGGATAGAAACGATTCGGCTACAGGGTGTCTCGATAAGGGTCGCAGCAAGAAGCTATGTATTCTCCGATGTCTAGATCTGGTTCAGGGGCTTTGCGCAATCCAACGGTTTTGGCCATGTTGGGGTCAGCAGGCATCCACGTCGTTTTAGTAGCAATGTCGGCGTTGAGTCCGGCGGACAGTCAGCAGGGCAACCAACTCCGCATTGTTAATCTGGCACCAGGGACCCTTCTGCCTAAACCGTCTGGCATCCCTGGAATGCCTGGAATGCCTGGAACAACCTTGCCTGTTCCCAATGGTCTTCCGCCCCTCAATTTAGGCAATGTGCCTGATTTAGGACCGCTTCCAGATGTCAGTGCTTTTCGAGCACCTCTGTCTCAGTCTTTTTATACGGGGTCTGGAACCAAGTCACCGGCCTTTTCCTTGGGCAATTTACCGATTTCCAATATTCCGCAAGCGTCGATTCCCACGACAAAGCTGCCCAATTCAGGCCGTTTTGGTTTACCCAATAACACAGACAACGGCACGGTTCCGCTACGTCCGCCAACGTTGTCTCCATTTACGGGTTTTCCATCGTCGGGGGCTTCTGGTGTTACCCCCAACAATTCCAACTATGGGGTAGCCCAAAACCCCAATCTGCCGCAACTGAATCCCGGTGGGTTTCAGAACAATGATCTGGCAAACTTGTATGCCAAATCGTCTCCGGTTCCCCCTCCTAATCCCACCTTCCCGACAGGGCCAAGTTTACCTTCCGATGCGCCGACCAATTCCACTGAGCCGTTGGTTGAGAGCTCAGACTGGGGCATTTCGCCCCAAGTGCGTGGCAATTTTAAGAATTGGTTGCAAGCGCAAAGCGATCGCCGGGGGCAAACCCTCAGTGCGCAAGCAGGGCCGCGCTTAACCGCGACCTATCCACCTGGGGCCTGTGCCAGTAAGCAGGAAGGAAGTGCAGTTATTTCAGCGGTGTATGGTCCTGATGGGAGCCTAGCGAACGGAGCAGACTCGGTGCAGATTTTACAGTCTGCCACCAGTATGACCTTGAATCGGGCGGCGATCTCCGCCGTGGAAGCCTATCGTCCGCCAGCCGCAGGGATTTACCAAGCCTTTAACTTTACGGTAGACATTCCCTATTCTGCGACGGTGTGTCAGCCTCCCAAATCGTCTGAAACGGAAAAGTCTTCCAAACCCAAACCCAAGTCCAAAGCGAAACCAACCCCTAGCCCATCGGCGAGTCCCGAGCCGCGTCAGGGTGCGACGCCTAAACCGCCTTCGGCCCAGGATTTGCAACCCGCACCGTCTCAAACATTGCCCTTGCCATCGGCTAACCCATCGCCCTTTGATTCCCCATCACCATCGCCAACCCCGCAATCCGTGGTGCCGTCGCCTAAGCCGCAGTTGTCGGAGTCTCAGGAGTTGGCTCCTTTGCCGTCGCCTGAAATCGCGGTTCCTGAATCGACGCCGAAGCCTTGAGGTTGCGGGTGGGTGGCTTTCATGGCAAGTATCAATGGTTGAATAAGAAGATAGACTTATCTTTGCTGAACTGAAGGGCCAACCATGACACCATCGCTACCGAATTCGATTCAGCCCCCTCTGAATGTACGTCCGTTAGAGATGCCGGAGCGACTCTTGCTAGGACCTGGGCCGTCCAATGCCCATCCTGCCGTCTTGGCTGCCATGAACCGATCGCCCGTCGGTCATTTAGATCCGGCTTTTTTGCAGTTGATGGATGAAATCCAAACCTTGTTGCGGTACGTGTGGCAAACCCGGAACGAAATGACCCTGGCCATTAGCGGTACTGGAACAGCAGCCATGGAAGCCGCGATCGCCAACGCAGTGGAACCAGGAGATGTGGTGTTGGTGGGGGTCAAGGGCTATTTCGGACATCGGCTGGTGGACATGGCCGAGCGCTATGGCGCCGATGTGCGTGTCATCTCCAAACCCTGGGGCGAGGTTTTTTCTTCAGAAGAATTGCAACAGGCGATGGAACAGCATCGTCCAGCGATTCTGGCATTGGTTCATGCCGAAACCTCTACCGGGGCACGACAACCCCTAGAAACCGCTGGCGAACTGTGCCGGGACATGAATTGCCTTCTCCTGGCCGATAATGTGACCAGTTTAGGGG
>JBAVRC010001043.1:0-1600 GCA_049694615.1 Thermosynechococcaceae cyanobacterium
TAGGGGAAGCCCACTGATCTGAGCTTGGGGAATGGCGATCTCCGGTAGGCGGACGGAAATCGCCGTTTGAGGTGCGGTCGCACTACTGTTGCTATTATTCATGGTTCCTCTTGATTAACCGCATCAGCAGAAATTACCCAAAGTCGGTTATTGTTGACCTCCACCACCAGCACGGGGGCTCCGATCGCAAATCCCTGGGAGTCATCGGTGTGGGCAATGAATTCAATGTTGACGCCCTTAAGCTGGAGCTTGACTTTTCCCTTACTGTGGCGGTCAAAGGGCAATTCTACTGTGCCCACCCGTCCCACCAGATCGCCTGTTTGCACGAGGCTATCGACCCGGCGGTGATACAACAATCTGAGGATGCTGGCGATCGCCCCCCCCAACAACAATCCCATGGCGATCGCCAACACCAAGACTAAGGGTGCAGCCACCCCCATTGGCGTTAACACCAACCCCGTCAGACCAAAAAAGCAGAGCCCAAAGGTCCAAAACTTAAAGCTTTTGAGCAACCCCAACAACGGGATGCGCTGACGGGAGGGTGCGGAAAACTCAATATCTGCATCGATCGCGGGGTCAAGGTCAACCCCATGGTCAAAATCGAAGCCTTCAATGCCGCCCAGGATCGCAAAGGCGACAAATACACCACCTAGCACAAAGCAAATCCAGTAAAGGGAAGTCATGGATACCCAAATTGAGATATCTCAATCTTAAGCGATCCGCCTGGGCACTCAGGCCCATCCACCGCCAGTGTAACGAATGTCCCCCACCGCCCCCGGCCATTTTTGACCAACTTTTGGCCGCAAATCAACCCTTCCGGAACGCCTTGCCCGTCAAGAGCCGGGACATTTCTTACCTTTAGACACGAAAAAGTCAGTGGATTTACGGTACTCACTCGGCGAAGTTCTGGGGTTTCATAGAACAGTGAGACAACCCAATGAATGCACATTTGTTGTCTAGGAACTTTAGCAAGATTTTTCGTTAGAACTACTAACTATTCGGGGACTCGATATATGGTGGCTTCGCCTAACTTGGAAACCTTAGATTTTGGTGACCCGACGGAAGTTTTGCCGGAAGGTAGCAGCATTGTGACTTCTGAACCAACCGCTGCACCGATCAGCCATCCCTTACGGCAAGCCCATCCCCAGCGGCACCATCATTACAGCCTAGATAACTTTTTCCGCTTTAATCAGCAAGACGGCTCGATTCTGGACTGGAATGGCGGTCGCAACCTTTTGGTCACCGAAGACTTTATTGTTGGTTTGATCGAGGGCTTAGAAGAGGAAGTGGGTTCGGCTTCTGCTGTTGTTATGTACAACATTGGCGA
This sequence comes from Thermosynechococcaceae cyanobacterium, assembly GCA_049694615.1. Taxonomy (GTDB): domain Bacteria; phylum Cyanobacteriota; class Cyanobacteriia; order Thermosynechococcales; family Thermosynechococcaceae; genus JAAURS01. Next base: position 1,328 of record JBAVRC010001043.1, read on the forward strand.
AGAATGGGGCAGCCGAGATGCCAAATTTTTCCAAACCTGGTTTGAGCAAGAATACGAGCGGGAACTGCGCCAAGCCAATTTATCCTTTGCCTTCGAAGCCTGGTGGTGGCCCTTCACCACTCAAGGTTGGGGCAACTGGGACATTGACCTTAGCGATCAAAAAAATGGGTTCATGTTTGTGAACATTTTTGATTCGGCGGTGGCTCGGACCCTGGGCGATGTCGGGAAGCCAGTTTGCCACCTTTACGCCGGCATGTTTGCTGGGTTTTTCTC
>JBAVRC010001044.1:0-3460 GCA_049694615.1 Thermosynechococcaceae cyanobacterium
CGACCACATAGCGCGAAAATGCATACTTCGGATTCAGATCGCCACCCCGCGATCGCTGAGACAGCATGGGTGTAGTTGCCTGCGACTGACTAGAGGGCATAGCCATGGATGGGTCGGATAAAATCGACCCGGACTCTGCCTCCCCTTGACGAATTTCAATGCGAATTTCCACCGGGTAGCCGAGAATATCCTGGACGGCCTCGGCGATCGCCTTCATGTAGTACTTCTGCAACCAGTTCTTGGCAAACGGATTTGGGGTCTGAATGGTCAGCCGTCCGTCTTCCAGGGATTCGGCGCTGGCCGTTTTGATCCAGGTTTCAAACGTCGGCCTGCTCAATTGCAGTTGCAGACGCTCCAGAACTTGATTCCAAAAGCTTTCGATGGCATTATCCACAGATTGACCTCAAAGACCGTCAGGGAACGAAGTGATTTAGGACTCGATCCGCTAATTATGCACCAGACACTACCAAAGACTGGTGATCAGATTGTAAACTAGAAATTCTGGGTCTTTTAAACGGACCTGTCTAAGTCGGATTCTGCACATATACTATGACGCAACGTACATTGGGCGGCACTTGCCGCAAACGGAAACGCACATCTGGGTTTAGGGCGCGTATGCGTACTAAAAATGGCCAAAATGTGATTAAAGCTCGTCGTCGGAAAGGACGGCATCGGTTAGCGGTTTAGTGTTAAGGCGGGTGGGTTGAAGAGATCCCCTCAATGTTGCCCAAAACCAATCGCCTGCGCCATCGACGAGACTTTGCGGTGGTTTATCGCAAAGGAATTCGCTGTAATGTCGGTGCTTTGGGTCTGCGTGCTTGCCGCAACCCCCAGAAACCCGATCTGTCGCCCCCCTCACGGGTGGGCATTTCGATTAGCACCAAGGTGAGCAAGCGAGCGGTGGTCCGGAATCGGATTAAGCGCCAGCTTCGGGCGGCGCTCCGGCGGCTGCTCCCCCATCTGGATAACGGTTGGGACGCGGTGATTGTGGTCTACCCGCAAGCGGTTCAGTGCGATTACCAGGAATTTCTGCAACAATTGAAGCAGTTATTGGTTCAGGCAGAGATGTTTCATGGGCATTAAAGAAGACGTCTATTTCGAAGGGGGTCCCCATGTTGGCGAACTCATTTTGGGACTCCTGTTGGGTTTAACCGTGATCTGTTTGCCCATTACGGCGGGTGCGGTGGTTCGTGCCCTTTGGTTGCGCTATCGCATTACGAGTCGGCGGATTACAGTGATCGGCGGCTGGCTGGGTCGCGATCGCTCCGATGTGATTTATTCTGAAGTGGCCCAGGTGGTTTCGGTTTCGCGCGGCATTGGTCTCTGGGGAGACCTGGTGGTCACGCTCAAGGATGGAAATCGGCTAGAACTCAAGGCGGTTCCCAAGTTTAGAGACGTTACCGCTTATATTGAAGCGCGCATTGGCGATCGCGCGAAAGTTGCGGCTGCTGCCTAAAGTCAGTTGCCCCTCGCCTTTGCCCCGGAAGCAGAGGTGCGGTAGAGTGAACGTTTGATATCGGCATACAGAGGTCACCTTTAATCACGATGGACTTTGGAGTTGGATTTCTTTCAAACAACGTCATGTTGCCGATCCTCGACTTTTTCTACGGGATCGTGCCGAGTTATGGATTGGCCATTGTCGCCCTGACGTTAGTCATTCGGTTTGCCCTTTACCCGCTCAGTGCGGGCCAGATTCGCAATATGCGGCGGATGCAGAAGGTTCAACCCATCATGCAGAAACGCCAAAAAGAAATCCAGGAACGGTATAAAAACGATCCGGCCAAGATGCAGGAGGAACAAGCCAAACTGATTCAAGAGTTTGGTAACCCCCTAGCGGGCTGTCTGCCGCTTTTGGTTCAGATGCCTGTCCTTTTTGCGCTGTTTGCAACGCTGCGGGGATCACCCTTTTCCGATGTCAAGTATACGGTGAATTTGCAGATTGTTCCCCAAGCCCAAATCGAGCAAATTCAACCCCAGCCCCTGACGACTGCCCCGCAAAATATATATGTTTCCGACGGAATCCATTACCCTATGTTGGCGATTGTGCCGCAAGGCAATCAACTCGCGGTGGGTTCGTCTGCAAATTTAGCGTTCCAAAGCGTCACCGGCAAGCCCTTGGAGACGTTATTGCAGGAGTATTCGACGAGCGGTTTGCAACCCCACTGGCAAGCCATGAAGGGGGCTGATCGCATTCATCTGGACGAGGCAGGGCACCTCAAAGCGCTGCAACCGGGGGATGTGACCTTGCAGGGGGTTATTCCGGGACTCGCCTCGAAAACAGGCTTTTTATTCATCAAAGCCCTTGGCGATATAGGCGTCATCGATTCCGATCTCACCGCAGCGGATGGGAGTATCAACTTCAATGCGATTCACTGGGACGTTTTGGTGTTGATTTTAGGATTTGGCCTTTCGCTTTACGCGAACCAACGGTTGTCTGGTCAAAGTTCGGCTAGCAACCAACAGCAACAGGCCATGAACAAGTTTCTGCCGATTATTTTTTCTGGCATGTTTATCTTTGTGCCGTTGCCCAGCGGCGTTTTGCTGTACATGCTGATTGCCAATATTTTCCAGACGATTCAGAGTTTTATTCTGTCCAAAGAACCGTTGCCGGAAAACCTGCAAAAAATTGTGGACGAAGAGCAAAAGCGGTCCAAACCGATCGCAAAGGATGCCAGTCTTCCCTTTGAACCCAATCGTCCTAAGAAAAAGCCGTCCAATTAAGGCGGACCTCGTTGTGATCGATCTCAGTTAGGTTGAGGGTACAGTTTATGGCAGATCGACAGACCCAAAGTGCGGAAGACTGGTTGAAGACCGTTCTGAGCCATTGCGGTTTATCCGTTTCGGTCGGAACCGATTTGTCTGAGGCGATCGCAACCCGTCTCCATCAATTTGGCGGGCAATGGTTAACCATCGACGACGCTGCATTATCCGCCGAGCAAACCAGCCTGTTGCTGGGCGACAAGGGAGCAACGTTGGATGCGTTGCAATACCTGGTCAATGCCACCCTCAATCTGGGACAGCAGGCCGCAGAACCATCGGTCCATACCATTGAACTAGCTGGGTTTCGAGAAACGCGTTATTTACAATTGGCTCAAATGGCGGAAGCAGTTGCTCAACAAGCCCGCCAGACGGGACAAGAAGCCGAAATGACACCCTTGCCCCCAGCCGAGCGACGACTCATTCATACCTTGCTGAGCGAAGAACCCGATTTAGAGACCTACAGTCGCGGTCAGGAGCCGCAGCGTCGATTAGTGGTGGGGCTTAAATCCGCCGATGTCGGCGAGTCCAGCCCAGGCGAAATAAACTAAAGGGGAATCTATTCCTTGCGGTGGGAGGCGAGATGGCTATGGAACCAATTTTTTTGCCCCAGTTGGCCCATGCGCCACAGCAAGCCGAACACATTGCAATTCAAACCCAATTGGCGGACTTGGAAACCTTAACCCCAGTTCAGGGGCAGATG
>JBAVRC010001045.1:0-8514 GCA_049694615.1 Thermosynechococcaceae cyanobacterium
CGTCAGAACCTCCCGATAACGCGGTTGACAACGGTACGGTCCCGGACCCACTAACAACAACCAAAACAGCGACTAAAGCAAGTGTAGTTGCCAAGTCTGCCAGTCGCGCCAAGGGAAATACCACAATGAAAGAGACTCAGGCTATCGAGCTGTATCAACCGACTCCGCTACCCAGCACCCGTCCCATTGCCGCAACCACGCTGGATATTGTGCAACATGGCACCATCCCTGGCAATCGGCCTGTGAGTGTGGCGCACTTAACCGTGGTAGATAACCAATCCTTACCCAACCATCGGCCTATTGTGAAGTCCGGTTTGTCGGTGGTCAGTACGGATACATTGCCCGGTCATCGTCCTGTGGTGCGGTCTAAGTTTCCGTTGCCGGGATCTGATTTGTTGCCAAACCATCGTCCGATTGCGTCCAACGCAATTGATGACCCTCGCGAGTTGATGGGATTTCTCGACTAACTGTCGGACCCAACGGTGAGGCGATCGCCTCACATCAGCAAATCCAACTGATCTGCCTCCCAATCTGATTGCGGAGGCTTTTTGTTGTAGATTGGCTTATTATTGAAGGCCAATGACTGCCGATGGAGGGTTGAGGAATTCATGAAAAACCGGATTTGGATGGTACTGGGGACCCTAGCCCTTTGCTGTGTCCTGTTGTTGGGCAGTATCAAGTCCAGTTGGGCAACCCAAAAAATAGCCGATTTTAAGACCCGTCTCCCCATCGAGACGCTATTGGCTCAGGTGCGATGGTATACACCTCCCGGTGTTCCAGTGGAAGGGTGTTCCCTCAGACCGAAGTTCAACCCCCCGCCGATCAATATTGAAATCACGTTTGTTCCGGGTCAGCTTACCCTAGACCGATTTCGCAAATCATCGGATCCAAATTCAATTGCCAGTCTACCGGATCGCTTGACCCAGCCGTTGACTCAGCCAACCCCAAACTACACACCCCGCGAAGAAATTGCCCTAGCCAATCCAACCAACTTCGGCGAACGCTACCGACTGGATGTTTATGGCCGACCCGCTGTCAACGATCCCATTATTGTGCTCCATGAAACGGTTATCCCCGCTTGGCAAACGGTCAAAATTTTTCAGACCCCCCACCCTTCATCGGGGCAAGCCAGTTACCACGCCCTCATTAAGCAAGATGGTACTATTTTTTACCTAGTTCCTCCAGACAAGCGAGCCTTTGGTGCCGGTGACTCCAGTTTCGGCAGCGAAGCCGTCACCACCAACCGTCAGTTTCCTTCTGCGGTCAACAACTTTGCCTATCACATTTCTTTTGAGTCCCCGCCCGACGGTCGCGGGAATGGGAATGTGCATAGCGGATACACCGACTATCAATATTGGTCTGCGGCTTGGTTAGCAGCCAAAACTGGCGTACCAGACAATCGCATTACCACCCATAAAGCCGTAGATCGATCCGGTTCTCGGAAAGACCCCAGAAGTTTCGACAGCAGCAAATTCTTTCAGATTCTCAACCAATTCCCCAAAACCCAAGAGGTTGTTATTGGCTGTCCAGTTGTATCAACAGAAAAACCCGTCTAAGATCTTGATCTAAAGATATCGCTAGAGAAAGGGTGCTAGATGGATATTAATATTCGAAAGTTTTTTAATGCCTGTAATCCCAGCCGAACTTTGGTGACGAGTAATCCAGAAGATAAGCAATACTATATTGATTTTTCGGAAGTACGGGGAGGGCCAGTCATCAATCAATTGGCTCGTGCCATTCTTATGGCTGAAGGAACTGAGACTTGTCAGCTTTTTACAGGACATATTGGGTGCGGTAAATCGACTGAATTGCACGAGTTAGAGCGTAAGTTACAAGATAGTGGTTTTCATGTTGCTTATTGCGATTCCATGAAAGATCTTGGTGAGGGAGATGTAGAGATATCGGATATTTTGCTGTCCATTACCCATCAGGTGAGTCAAAGTCTAGAAGATATTGGAATTAAGGTTAAATCAGGCGGCTTAGAAGGTCTATTTAAGGAAATTTCCGATTTTTTAGGCTCCCCCGTAGAATTTGAATACGAAAATAAATTTTCTCTACCTTATGGCTTAGGTCAAATCACTGCTAAGACAAAAAACGATGTCAAGTTAAGAGGTCGGCTGCAAAGTTTTCTAGATAGTAAAGTTGGCACAATTATTGACTCAATTAATCAAGAAATTTTGACCGTAGCAAATACTAATCTTCAAAAAGAAGGGTATCAGGGGCTGGTCGTGATTGTTGATAATCTTGAAAAAATGAGTGCGATGAATCGAACAATGAAAATGTCGCAGCCCGAATACATTTTCATTGATAGAGGAAACGAATTGCGTCGGCTTCGCAGCCATTTAGTTTACACGGTTCCGCTTTCTCTCACATTCTCCAGGCGATTTCAGGAATTGGTGAATAACTTTGGCGGTGGCGTTCCTCCCGTCACATTACCCATGGTGCCTGTGCAGATGAAGAATGGCAGCCCTTGCGCACAAGGACTAAAGCTGTTGCGACGGATGGTTTTGAGGCGCGCGTTTCCCAATGTGCAAATGCCTGAAGAAGATGCGGAACTGATTGCGAAGGCGTTCGATAGCCCAGAGACGTTAGATCGCTTGTGTTGCATCAGTGGAGGGCATGTCCGCACATTAATGGGATTGTTGTACGGTTGTTTGAAGGCAGCAGATCCCCCTCTAACTCTGAGCTGCGTAGAGCGCGTTATTCTGGAACATCGAGACAGTTTAGCCAGGGCTTTAGAAACATCCGAGTGGGAACTGCTGAAGCAGGTTGCACAACAACAAGATCTTAGCGGCGCGGCAGGACACGACACCTTACTTAGAAGTCTTTTCGTATTTGAATATCGGAGCGATCAGGGGCGTTGGTTTGGCCTCAATCCAGCCCTGAAAGAACTTGAAATTTATAAGTCCTGGCAGTTATGAACAGTACCGAACTTTCTGGGGATGCTGGGGGAAATAACGAGCGGTCCCTCGCCTTACTGGCACGCTCGATTGACCTCTCGCAGGGCTGTTTCGCGCTATTTTTGGTTCGCTGCAACTATATCAATCTGCGGGATTTACTGCTGCAAAGATTGCAAGAAGTTTACTCCATCGACATGAGAGTGCTGATGGTTCCCGCTTCGGCACGAGCGCTCTACACGCTCATCAAAACTGAACTGGGAGATGGGCAGATTTCTGGTCCCCTGATGATAGTGGGCTTAGAGTCTGTACATGAGATTGACGATCTGCTAACGGCGACTAATAATGTCCGGGACGAGTTCAAAAATAGTTTTCCCTTCCCCATTGTTTTTTGGGTTGACGACGAAGTGCAGCGGAAGTTAGCGCGATTGGCTCCAGATTTTTATAGTTGGTGCGGGGTTTCTACCAGTTTTGAGCCATCGGAAGCGCAGCTGATGGCTTTACTGCAAAAAAGAATTGACCAAGCCTTTGCGGGGGAATTGATGCCCTTGGGGAACGAGCCGGAAACGCTGGCTCAGGAATTGCAAGATCGACACGTTGAGCTAACGCCAGATCTACAGGCAGGGCTGGATTTTTTTCTGGGGTGCGATGCCTATCAAGAAGATCGGATCGATGCTGCAATTGCCTACTACCAAGTCAGCCTAGAGTATTGGCAGCAACAGGAGCAACCGTTGAAGCAAGGCGTGATTTGGGAGCAGATGGCAATTGCTCACCAGCATCTGGCTGAGCAGCAGAAGCATCGTGGGGAGGGGAAAGCAGATTGGCAAGCAGCCAAAGATGCGCTCCAAAAAGCGATGGTCTGCTTTGAACAGGCACAGCAGTTTGACTTAAAAGCTAGGTGTTATGGACGTTTGGGGAGGGCTTTGCAACATTTGTCGGAGTGGACAGCTCTCAAGAGCTTGGCTGCACAAGCGGTTCCGCTGCTTCAACGCGATGGCAGTTCTGAGCAACTGGCCCAAAATTATGCCTTCTTAGCAGAAGCTTCGCTTCGTCAAGAACAGGATACGGAGGCTGAAGCTTATGTGCGGAAAGCACTGGAGACAATGCCTCAGCCCTCGCACCTGCGCGGCGTTTGTTATTTTTTGCTGGCCCAAGCGAGAGAGAGTTTAGGGCAAATTTCAGACGCTATTGAGGGATTGGAGCAGGCTAGGATTGAGGCAATTCGACAGATCGATCCTGCGCTTTATATCGCTCTTTTAAACCAATTATCGCGCCTTTATTTCGAGCAGGGCCAATACCTCAAAGCGTTTCGCTTAAAACAGGAACGGCGATCGATTGAGCAACAGTATCGTTTTCGGGCTTTTATTGGTGCAGGCAGGCTGCAACCTTTACGGCGAATTCAGTCTGAGGTGGGAGTTGAAGACGCTCTAGAGGATGTTGCGCGAGAAATTACCGCATCGGGGCGACAAATCGATGTGGAACGTTTGGTGGCCAAACTGAAGGAGAGACGCTGCAAGCTGCTGGTCCTTCATGGGCAGTCAGGTGTGGGTAAAAGTTCCATTATTAGTGCAGGGGTGGTGCCACAGCTGAACCAAGAAGAAGTAGCGACTTGGGAATTTTTGCCCATCTATATAAGGGCTTATACCGACTGGAAACAGGAACTAGGTAAGGCATTGGTGGGCACGCAAAATGCTGAACAAGTCTTTGATGTGCCACATTTTATCGATTTGTTGCACGAGCAGGAGCAACATGGTCACAAGCAGCCTGTCTTGATTTTCGATCAGTTTGAGGAGTTCTTTTTTGTTTGCACTAAACCGAGCGAACGACGAGAGTTCTGGGAATTTCTGAGAATCTGTATTGAGGGTAGAGATGTTGAAAATGTCAAATTTATTCTTTCGATGCGGGAAGATTATTTGCACTATTTGCTAGAGTTAGAGCGGCTGGCAAAAACCAAGCAGGTGCTTGTTACGAGCGATGCGCTCAATGATATTCTTAATCAGCAACATCGCTACAGCTTGGGCAATCTTTCCTGTGAAGATGCAGAAAAGGTTATTCAAAATCTGACTCAAGACACTCAATTAGACCTTGAAATTGGCTTGGTAAAGCGATTGATTCAAGACCTGGCTGAGGAAATGGGAGAAATTCGACCCATTGAACTCCAAGTTGTAGGCGCTCAACTCGAGAGCGAGAAAATTATTACACTTGAACAATATTTACAGCTTGGAGAGAACCCCAAAAAAGTTTTGGTGCAGTACTATTTAGATGCGGTTGTACGAGACTGTGGTCCTGGAAATGAAGACTTAGCTCAGTTGGTGTTGTATTTGCTGACTGACGAAAACAATACGCGCCCCCCAAAAACAAAGGCCGATTTGGAATCGCAGGTAGAGACAGAGGCTGAAAAGCTTGACGATGTTTTAACTATTCTGGTGGAGTCAGGTTTAGTATTTCTTCTACCTGAGTCTCCGGCAGATCGATATCAATTGGTTCATGACTATTTGGTGACGTTGATCCGCCAGCTACAGGAACCGGAACTACTGGCAAATTTAAAAGTTGAAAGAGAGCAGCGTCTCCAAGCCGAAGAACAGCTCCGACAAGCAGAAGAACAACTTCGGCAAGCAGAGAAAGAGCGGCAAATTTTGTTAGAACAGCAGCTTTTGTTAGAACAGGATCTACGCCGACAAGCAGAAGCAAAACTCTTGAGTGAACAAAAAACTAAACTGTTAGAACAAGATCTACGCCGACAAGCAGAAGCAAAACTCTTGAGTGAGCAAGAAACTAAAAACAAAGTACAAAAGTTCTTATATGGTTCATTGTTTTTTTTGTTGGTATCTTGCATTTCTGCAATTCATGCTTTTGTACTTTACAAAGAAGCTGAACGAAAAACAGCAAATGAGCAAGTCACAAACCTAAGTATATCGGCTAATAATCTGTGGCTTTCAGGCTTGCAAATTGAGGCTTTAGTTAAGGCATTGCAGTCAGGCCAACGAGTTGAAAGAGATACAAATTTAGTAGATGATGCTACTGAGGTACAGGCAGCACTTACTCTACGGCAGATAATAGGCTCTATAACTGAGTACAATCGTCTCATCGATCATCAATCTGCGGTTTGGGACGTAGAGTTTAGCCCTGATGGGCAGAAGCTGGCTTCAGTCAGTGAAGATAAGACGGTGCGGTTATGGCATCTCGACGGCAGACCCATTACGCTGCATCGCAACGGGCAGGAAATGCATGGCGATACAGTTTTAGGAGTACAGTTTAGTCCCGATGGAAAAATTCTAGCTTCAGCCAGTTTTGATAAAACAGTGAAGCTATGGAGTCTCGATGGCTCACTTATTAGATCTCTTAAGCATGAGGGGCCAGTTAGAGATGTCCAATTTAGTCCCAAAGACGGTCAAATTCTAGCCTCAGCAAGTGATGACAAGACAGTGAGACTATGGAATCGCGACGGCACACTCAACAAAACCCTTGAAGGGCACATGGGTCCGATTTTGACTGTGAAGTTTAGTCACGACGGCAATACTATAGCATCGGCGAGTCTTGATAAAACTGTGAGGCTATGGAAACGCGATGGTACACCCATTAAAACGCTCGAAGGACATCAGGGTTTCGTTACAGATATACAATTTAGTCACGACGACAATACCATAGCATCGGCGAGCCTTGACAAAACCGTGAGGCTATGGAAACGCGATGGTACACCCATTAAAACGCTCGAAGGGCATCAGAACTTGATCAGAGCTGTACGGTTCAGCCCGGATGACAAAACCTTAGCTTCAGCGAGCTTCGATGGAACTGTAAGGTTATGGCAACACAATGGGACATCGTGGATGAGCGATAATGACAAAGTTTCACTTCCATGGCCTGAGACTAAGGGAAAATTTTCTCTGCAGAGTATGCAAGATGCGCAGTTTAGCCCTGATGGGCAAACTTTAGCCTCATTTAGTCGCGATGGTACAGTGAGGTGGTGGAAGTACGATGGCACGCCAATTAAGATTCCTAACGTGCCCACTTCCGTTGTAGCTTTGCAGTTTAGCCCCAATAGTCAGATCCTAGCCTCTGCAAATTTTGACAACACCGTAAGCTTACGGAAGATTGATGGCACAATCACAACTCTTAAAGGTCATCATAATGGGCCGATTTGGGCCGTACAGTTTAGTTCCGATAGTCAGATTTTGGCTTCAGGAAGTCTTGACAAGACTGTAAGCTTATGGAATCGCAATGGTACGCACATCGCAACTCTTAAAGGTCTTAATGCTCCGGTTAGAGATGTGCAGTTTAGTCGCGATAGGCAACTCTTAGCTTCAGCCAGCGATGACGGCAAAGTTACGTTGTGGAAGCTCAATAATGGCATTCCAATTAATAATGGCATGCCAATTAAGTCTTTTAATGCACACCAAGACCCAATCTTAGGTGTGCAATTTAGTCCTAATGGAAAGATTTTAGTTGCAAGAAGTAAGGACAACAAATTGAGTTTATGGAATCGCGATGGATCACCCATTAATAAATCGCTCAAAGGCCATCAGAAATTAGTAAAAATGGTGCACTTTAGCCCTGCCGATGCAGGTGCTGCCGAACCGATTGTAGCTTCAGCCGGCGAAGACAACACCATAATATTATGGAGTCTTGATGGCAATATCATCACTACTCTACAAGGGCATGTAAAACCTATTACAGATATAAAATTTAGTCTCGACGGAAAAATTTTGGCCTCAGCAAGTGAAGATGAGACAGTAAAGTTGTGGAAGCGAGATGGTAGTTTAATCTCAACCCTGAGAGGTCATAAGGGTCCAGTGATGGCAATACGGTTTAGCTCTGATAGTGAAACTCTATCATCTATTGGTATTGATAAAACTATGAGGGTTTGGAAATTTTCTCTAGGCAATCTTACGAATCAAGCATGCGATTGGCTTAGCGATTACTTGACTAGTCTCCCCACTACGATACAAAGTAAAATTGATTGTTCAACAGACAAGACAGCGGATTCTGTCGCAAAATAAGAATTTTACTGCAACCCACGGTATATTACGGAACAGTTACCCATTGGCCGTGTTGGCATTCTTGGTTGCCGATTCTAGTACCGTGAGGATACCATGTACCATCTTTATAGCATGGCTCATAAGCCGCATAGGCTACTGAAACACCCATAATAAGCGGCAAGAGAACAAGTAATAAAAATTCAAATTTACGCGATTTCTTCATAAGAAGAACCTCAAAAATCTTTATCGAAAAATGGATAAAATTTCATATAAAACAGATTTTACATGAATTAATTATCTAATTTTTAGTCTGAAAATCGATATTTGCTATGACTGCAAACTTGTTGAAAAGGAAGAAGCGCCTAAATTTTTAGTTTATTAACTATGGCATTTTTTCCCACTTGCCATTATAACAAATTTGTTTGCCATCAAGATCCATCTCTCCATTCTTAAAATATCTCCCTCCAGCTTGACACTGTCTGTTGCTTTCTGTATCTGTAGGTTTAGGAGAAGGAGTTGGGGAAGGTTTTGGAGACGGGGGGGCTTGAGAGACATTAAGTAAGGGTGCAGAAGAGGGAATACCCTGGAACGCATATGCTGGAGCAAGACCACTTACACTTAGAAGAACAGATAAATATAGT
>JBAVRC010001046.1:0-2816 GCA_049694615.1 Thermosynechococcaceae cyanobacterium
ACCCTCCCCACTACCCCCAATATAGTCACCAGAACGCGTTTTGAACTGAAATCCTAACTTCGTCATTCGTTCGTTAAGGATACTGGCAATGCCTAGTTGGAGTAGGTTCGGCAATGGCATATCAAAGACGCATTGACATGATTAAGCCATTACCATACCACCATCGACGTTAAAGGTTTGGCCTGTGATGTAAGCTGCGGATGGATCAGCGGCTAGGAACCGAACCATTCCTGCAATCTCTTCGGGTTGACCATAGCGACCGAGGGGAATGAATTTCAAAATTTCGTCGGCTTTTAAGCTTTCGGTCATATCCGTGGCAATAAATCCCGGTGCGACGGCGTTGACGGTAATACCGCGTGTGGCGAGTTCTTTGGCTACCGTTTTAGTGAAGCCGATGACCCCAGCTTTGGCAGCGCTGTAGTTGGCTTGGCCTGGGTTGCCCATTTGTCCAGCCACCGAGGCAATGTTGATAATCCGGCCTGATTTTTGTTTCAGCATGATTTTGCTGACCGCTTTGGTGCCCAGAAAAACCCCGGTTAGATTCAAGTCGATGACGGCTTGCCAGTCTTCTAGGTTCATGCGCAGCAAGAGGGTGTCCCGCGTAATGCCCGCATTGTTCACTAGGACATCAATCCGGCCCCATTTTTCCATGACAGCAGCAATGAGGCCCTCCACGTCACTCGCCTTGGCCATGTCTGCTTGCAGGGCGATCGCCTGTGCCCCCATGCCTTGAATTTCCGCCACAACGGCGTCGGCTGCGGCACTGGAGCTGGCATAGTTGACGGCCACCGATGCGCCTTCGGCGGCCAGAGAAAGGGCGATCGCCTTGCCAATGCCGCGAGATGCCCCCGTCACAACGGCCACCTTATCCTGCAATAGGCTCATGAATTCTTCTCGTTCGATCCAACAAACTGCTCAATTATCTTAGGCCATGACGGACCGACTCGGACATTCGGCGATGTCACATTCGGCGAGACAATGGGAATCTTTAATGCATAAATGTCCGTCGAAAGGTAGAGATTGCAATAAAACGTTGCGAATATGTTAGAGATGCTACAATTTGCACTAAGCGACCAAGTAAAAATACTTAGCAATCCAAATACCCTTCGTTAACCTAGGGGGTCTCCATGCAACCATATTGCCGTCATCGCGCCGAAAAAGCACTTGAAGCCCATTGGCAACGATCGGTCAGTTTAAAGGAGAGTACGACGTTAGTCACAGCTCTCATGAATCCGATGTCTGAGTCCAGCCATTCTTTTCTCATGGAAAACATTGGCATGCACATGGCACAGGCATCTCAAATTTATAGCGCTCATGCGCCATCCACTTGCCACTGCGAAGCCACGATCTTATCCGATTCGTTGGCCGCTTAAGGTTCACGCTCCGGGGGCGTCCACTGGGTTGGGTTTGGGACCGTTCCCCCCATCCCCCAGCGCCTTCTTCCCGCCTGGGAAAAGAGAGCGAGTGTAGAGCGTGCTTTTCCAGCCCCTTTCCTCATCTGGGAGAGGGGTTTTGGTTTAGGGTCGGTCATCAAGACGAAAAGCGGATTTTGAGGTAGTCGTCTTCCATTTTGGCCCCAGCAGGTTGCATGGCAGCGAGGGCTTGAGGCAAGACTAAATTCCGGCGATGGTTGCCGATGCGAATATTGAGTTCGTCAGCGGATTTGCTGAGTTCAACCTGGCTTTTGGGAATTCCGGGCAAATAAATTTCCAGGCTGTATTGGTTGTTTTCTTGAACCACCCGCAGGGTGTTTTCGTGGTAGTACACCTGGGCCGGATCTTCGTCGGCATACAAAATATCTTTGAGGCGCTCTAGGGCTTCTAGTCCGCACATTTCTTCTTGAAAGAGGGGCACTTCTTTGATGGGCAGCGGGTGGAAGTTGTTCTGGATCTCTTGGCGGTAGATGGCTTGGTTATCTTTCCACCCCTTAAAGAAGGGGTCGGAGACGTGATCGGGGATGATGCGGTTGGCTACGACGAGATCGGTGGAGACATTATATAGGCTGAGGTAGGCATGTGCCCGGAGGGATTCTTTGATAACCATTTTTTCCGGGTTCATGACGAGGCGCACGGAGGTTTGGGTGTTATCGGTCAGGACTTTTTCCAGGGCTTCGATTTGTTCGTAGAACTCGTAGGGGGCGTCCATGACCTCTTTGTCGGGAAGTGAAAATCCGGCGATCGGTCTAAAGAGGGGTTCGACGAGGGGACGCAGGGCGACGGAGATGTTTTGGAAGGGTTTGTAGAAGCGGCGCATGTACCAACCGCCCACTTCGGGGAGGCTGAGAAGGCGGAGGGCGGTTCCGGTGGGGGCTGAGTCGATGATGAGGACGTCGTAGCGGTTTTCGTCGTAGTGGCGTTTCATGCGGACGAGGCCAAAGATTTCGTCCATGCCGGGGAGGATGGCGAGTTCTTCGGCCTGAATGCCTTCGAGGCCACGGGCTTGGAGGACTTGAGTGATGTAGCGTTTGACGGCACCCCAGTTGCTTTCGAGTTCCATGAGGGCATCAAGTTCGGCTCCCCACAGGTTGGGTTTGACTTGTACGGCTTCGTGGCCGAGGGGCAGGTCGAAACTATCGGCAAGGGAATGGGCGGGGTCGGTGCTGAGGACGAGGGTTTTATAGCCGAGTTCGGCACATCGCAGTCCGGTAGCAGCGGCGACTGAGGTTTTGCCTACGCCGCCTTTGCCTGTCATTAAGATTACGCGCATAAGGGGGGAATGCCGATGGGGTGATGGGTTGCGATCGGTTGCAGTGGGCACTGTTGGCAGTGTAACGCAGATAGGTTAAGGGGTGTAGGCGGTTTGGGCATGAGTTCTCG